>JAYTIO010000240.1:0-21363 GCA_043731805.1 Pedosphaera sp.
TCGGCGACGATGGGCAGCAGCTCGGCCTCGGACAAACGCTTGTCCAGCACCGTGACCTGGAACTCGGGCCGCTGCTTGAACAGCTCAATTCCCTTCGGCGAAATCGGGTCGCAAATCAGAACCTTCATAATTTAGGGGCGGAGCTTAGGAGCGGGGCAAGAGCCGGTCAAATGTTCATCCGCGCCGGGCGGCAGTTCCGTTATCGGGAGGGCGCAGCGGTCTTCGGCAAGGCCAGCGCCAGCGCCGTGGTCGCCCAGCCGGCGGCGCTGATCGAGATGAACTGGTTCGTGCCGTGTGGGTAGCCGGACTCGAAGTAGGACTGGATCGGCTTGCTGCGCGACGTCACGAGCCAAGAGCCGTCGGCGCGTTGCTGCGCGAGCAGGTAGCGCAGTCCTCTCCGGTAAAACTCATCGGCGGTGGCGAGGCCGCCGGTCTGGTGCAGCGCCACGAGCGCAGTGCCCGTCGCGTAGGCATCGCTTGGCTGATCGGCGAGTTGCGCCCAGCCGCCGTCCGCGCGCTGGGTCTGGGACAACTCCAGCGTGGCCTGGCGCAGCTCCGCCGCCGGCACCCCGGCGAGGTGCAGGGCGCGCAGGCGGAACACGCGGTCCTCGGTGTCCTCCGCTGGCGTCTTCAGCAGCCACACGCGGACTTGCTCCAGGCGCAGGTTCAAGCGCTCGCGTTGCTCCGGCGTGCTGAAAGTCTTCAGCCCGCGCAACGCGGCGTGCGTGGAGGTGAACCGGCTTTGCTCCGTCGGCGGGCGGCGCGACTGCGGCTTCCAGTGGACAAGGTCACGTTGCCAGCCGAGCAGATACTCGGTGACGGCGGCGGTAGTCGCGTCAGGCTTCCAGCCGCCGTTCTCCAACGCCCAGAGCGCGTAACCGGCGGTGTCGGCTTGGCCGCCCTGGCCTTTGCCAGCGAGATAATTGGTCCGGTTCCGTTCGAGGAAGCTGGCGGTGAACTGGACCTGCCGCCGCAATTCCTCGGCCTCAATCGCGAGGCCGCGCGACTGCGCCGTGGCCAGCGCCAAGATGGGCAGGCCTTGATTGTGGCAGGTGAAGCAGCGTTCCCGTTTCTCCATCGAGCCGCGCGCGCCGGCGGTGAGCAGGGGCAAGGCCTTCTCCACGGCGGCCCGGATGGCCTCCGCACTGGGCGACGTGTCCGTAGCCCCGACGACCGGCTGGACCAGTGCCGCGAGCAGACAGCCGAGGCTGCCGACGAGGCGGAGGAGAAAGTGGCCCGGTGAATTCATGCGCCCTGTGCTGCCACAAAGTCCGAGCCGGCGCAATGGTCGCGCGGAAAGTGAAACGGGAGCGCAGGATTGCGCCGGAAAAATGCAGTTGGGAACGGGACGTTTCACTTAAACGCGGAGACGCAGAGGACGCAAAGTTACGCGGAGAAGCGGCTGACGAAGGCCACTCAATGGTCAACTCCAAGTGCCTGGTCCAACTCTGCGTCCCTCCGCGTCCTCTGCGTTAAAGAGAAGGCCACTTGCGGCTGAATCGTTCCGGCTAAGGATGCTCCTTTTCCCCACGGCTGGTGGTCACTTCGCCCGCGGATGATGCTCCTCATGCACCTCGCGCAGGCGCTGCCCGGCGACGTGCGTGTAAATCTCCGTGGTGCTGATGCTGGCGTGGCCGAGCAACTCCTGAATCACGCGGAGGTCCGCGCCGTGCTCCAGCAGATGCGTGGCGAAACTATGCCGCAGCATGTGCGGCGTGACCGGGCGCTCCAGCCCCGATTTCCGCACCCGCTGCTTGATGCGATGCCACATCGTCACCTGGCCGAAGGCCGTGCCGCGTCGCGTGAGAAAGACGGCGGCGGGGGATTTCGAGCGGACGAGCTGCGGGCGCGCGACGGTGAGGTAGCGCTGCAAGGCCGCCACTGCATACTCCCCCACCGGCACGACGCGCTCCTTGTTGCCCTTGCCGATGACGGTGACAAAGCCGGCCTCCAGATGGAGCTGTTCCAGCCGCAGCTCGCGCAGCTCCGCGAGCCGCAGGCCGCAGGCGTAGGCCAGTTCGAGCACCGCCTGATCGCACAGCTCGGCGGGCGAGCCGAGGGTGAGGGGCGTGAGGATTTGTTTGATCTCGGCCTCGGAGAGGCCCTTGGGCAGGCGCTTCCACCGGCGGGGGTGCGAGAGGTTTTCCGCCGGGTTCGCGGGCAGCTTCTTCTCCGTCTCCGCCCACTTGAAGAAGGCGCGCAGCGCGGCGATTTGGAGGTAAAGACTGGACGGGCTCAACGTCGCTTTGGACTCCTCCGGCGCGCTGGCCAGCTTGCGATCCCGCTCGTGCTGGAGGAAGGCCGTCAGCTCCGGCAACTGCACCGTGATCCACTCGTTGATCCCGCGCGCCTCCGCCCAAGCGATGAAGCGGTCGAGAAGAGCTTTGTAAGTCCGCTGCGTGTGCGCCGCCTGCCCGCGCTCGTGGCGCAGGGAGAACAGGAAGTCTTCGACGAGTGGTTCCAGCGCGGACACGGGCCGGAAGGTAGCGTGCCCGGAACTCGGCGCGAGGAAAAGGTGCCGTCACGCTTCGGCGACTGGACCGAAGCCTTTCCAGCGCGGTTCAGGCGAGAATCTTCCGGCAGGCCGTCTCCAGCTTCTTCAACTGCTTGGCCGACTTGGCCTCGATGTAGCAGCGGATGAGCGGTTCGGTGCCGCTGGCGCGGAAGGCGACCCACTCGCGGTTGGGCAGCAGGAACTTGAAGCCGTCGGTGGTGATGAACTTCTCGACCGGGAGGTCGCCCACGTCGCTCAGGCCGGCCTTGAGCTTGCCGAGCAGGGCGTCCTTGGTCTCGGGGTTGATCTTGATGTTGATGCGCGTGGTGTGGAATTCGCCGGTCTGCTTCTCCAGCGCGGCGAGAATCTGGCCGAGGGATTTCTTCTCGGTGGCGACGAGTTCGGCCATGAGCAGGCAGGCGAGGATGCCGTCCTTCTCGGGCACGTGGCCTTTCACCGAGAGGCCGCCGCTTTCCTCACCGCCGACGATGATAGGTTCGCTCTCCATGAGCGCGCCGATGTATTTGAAGCCGACGGGCGTCTCGTGGAGTTTCACGCCGAGCAACTCAGCGACGGCGTCCACCTGATGGCTCGTGGGCACGGTGCGGACGACCGCGCCGGTCCAGCCACGGTTTTTCTTCAGGTGGTAGAGGGCGAGGGCGAGAATCTGGTTCGGGGTGAGCCACACGCCGCTCTTGTCCACGATGCCGAAGCGGTCGGCGTCGCCGTCCAGGCCGAGGCCGAACTGGGCCTTGCCGGCGAGGACGAACTTGCTGACTTCTTCCATGCCGTGCGCGTCCGGCTCCGGATGGTGGCCGCCGAAGAGGGGGTTCAGCTCGTTGTGGAAGGTCGTGACCTTCGCGCCGCCGTCCTCGGTAAGGAGGGTGTCGAGGTAGCCGCGCCCGGTGCCATACATCAGCTCGACGGCAATCTTGAGCTTCGCCTTCCGGATGATGTCGAAGTCGATGAGCTTGCGGATCTGCTTAAAGTAGTCGGGCTGCGGGTCAATGGTCTTGCACGCGAAGGTGCCGACGACAGCGGCCTTGAAGGTCCAGCCGGCGGCTTGGCGCTGGGCGATGTTGTCCTCGATTTGCTTCGTCACTTCGGGCGTTGCGGGCGCGCCGTTGTAGGTGGAGAACTTCAGGCCCTGGTATTCCGCCGGGTTGTGGCTGGCGGTCATGTTGATGCCGCCGATGGCCTTGCGGACGCGAATGGTGTGCGCGATGACGGGCGTGGGGGCGTCGCGCTGGCAGAGGAGGCAGGTGAGGCCGTTGACGGCAAGCACCTCGGCGACGGCGAGGCTGAACTCGCGTCCGAGGAAGCGGGTGTCGTGACCGATGATGACGACGGGCTTTCGTCCGGCGAGTTTTGAGTTCCGAGTTTTGAGTTCCGAGTTGAGGTAGTCGGCGATGCCTTGGGCGGCGAGGCGGACGCCGTCGAAGGTGAAGTCGCGCGCGATGAGGCCGCGCCAGCCGCTGGTGCCGAATTTGATTTGGATGCTCATGGGGAGGTGGTTGGGAAAACTCTTCACCCTTTAACTCTTCAACGCTTCAACTCCGCTAACTTAGCTTTTCCAATCCAACGCGCCTTTTTTCAACGCGTAGAGGTAGCCGACGAAGAGGATGCCGACGAAGGATGCCATCGAGCCGAGGATGAGCGCGGCGTTTTGGGCGAGGACTTCCCGATAGACGACCGCCCACGGGTAGAGGAACACCACCTCGATGTCGAAGAGGATGAAGAGCATCGCCACGAGGTAGAACTTCACCGAGAAACGAGAGCTGCCGCCCCCGATGGGGAGCATGCCGCACTCGTAGGGGGTGTCCTTCATCTGCGTGGTGCGGGCAGCGATCTTGCGGTTGCAGAGGCGACCGGCAATCTCGGACAAGCTCAGGATGCCGCCCGCGATGGCGAGGGCCACGAGAAGGAGAAACAGCACCGGGATGTATTGCGCCAACTGCGAATCCATGCGGCGGACGGTAGAAATGCCCCCCGGGCTTGGCAAGGGCAAAGGCCGGGCGAGGCCCGGGCTAGGTCACGCCACGAATGCCACGCCGCACGCCAAGGAAAAAGCTGTTGAGACCGATACCCGGCGTGCTATTTTTGGAACAAATCGCAGCAGCCATGCAGACGCGAATCACAATTCGACCGAGCGCCTCCCGGGCCGCCGCGCGGGGCTTCACCCTCTTGGAACTCATGATCATCGCAACGGTGGTCGGCATGATGGTGATGATCGCCATGCCGAACTTCATCAAGGCCCGCACTAGTGCCGAGCAGCAGGCTTGCATCAAGAACCTGCACATCCTCTCCGAGACCAAGCAGCAATGGGGCTTCGAGAACAAGAAGGTGTCCACCGCCACGCCGACGGCCGCCCAGCTTCAGGTGTATTTCGGCAAAAACCAGATGCCGGTCTGCCCCGGGTTGGGCACCTACACCCTCCGCGCGCTGAACCTGGAGCCGACCTGCACCCGCGCGGCCCTCGGTCACACCTATTGAGCGGTTGGTCCCCGGTGAATTTCTCCGTTCCCACCGCCCGTCCACTCTGCTCGAATTGAAACCTATGAACCGACTCCTAGCCTCCGTGTGCGTCCTCGCGACGCTCGCCACCTCCGCCACCGCTGCCGCGCCCAAGCCGCTGCGCGCCCTCGTCATCGCGGGCGGCTGCTGCCACGACTACGCCATCCAGCACATCATCTTGAAGGAAGGCCTCGAAGCCCGCGCCCACATCGAGGTGGACACGATCCACTCCCCGGACCGCTCCACCAAGGCGAAGTTCGAGAAGTATGAAAAGCCCGACTGGGCCAAGGGCTACGACGTGATTATCCACGACGAATGCTCCGCCGACGTGAAGGACCTCGACTACGTGAACAACGTCCTGGCCGCCCATAAGGCCGGCGTCGCCGCCGTCAACCTCCACTGCGCCATGCACAGCTACCGCGTCGGCCAGTTCCGTGAACCCGTCCAGCCCGGCTCCCCCGACGCGCTGTGGTTCGACCTCCTCGGCATCCAGTCCAACGCCCACGGCCCGCAACTGCCCATTGCCATCACCGTGGTGAACCCGACGCACCCGGCCATGAAGAGTCTCGGCAACTGGACCACCGTCAACGAGGAGCTCTACAACAACATCAAAATCTTCCCCACCGCCATCCCGCTGATGAAGGGCAAGCAGGTCATCAAGCAGAAGGACGGCACGGAAAAGGAAGTCCAGACCGTCGTCACCTGGGGCAACCTCTACGGCAAGACCCGCGTCTTCAGCAGCACCCTCGGCCACAACAACGCCACCGTCGGCGACCCGCGCTACCTCGACATGGTCACGCGCGGCCTGCTGTGGAGCTGCGACCAGCTCAACGACACCTATCTCAAGCCCACCCCGAGCGACCCCGTGCCGCCCTCCGCGAAGCCCTTCGTGGAGAAAGCCGCCGCCGACGCGAAGAAGGCGTCGGAGAAGAAGTAATCCCCGGAGCGCCGGCCTCCGTCCCCCGGCAGGCGTCGGCGGCGTGTCGGCGTGAAGCCCGCGACGTCCGGGGCCGCCCCCCAGACTTGGGCCAGGCGAAATTCTCGGCTTTGTCCAATCAGCCCCAGCGGGCGACGTCTGTGCCCGGCGGCCTGCCGCCGGCTCCGAAATGAAACTCACTCCTCTCCTCGCCGTCTTGCTGGCGTGGCCCGCGCTGCTCGTTGCGGCAGAGGCACCGTTTCAACTTAAGCCCGGCGAGTTCCCGCCGGACGGCTCGGCGCACTATGTAGCGGGCGAACTCATCGCGCTGGACCATGTTAACCGCACGGGCGTCCTGCGCCCCGACCGCACCGATGCGCAGCGGCGTGGCGACTGGGACCTGCCGCATCCGTTCACGCTGCTGCCGTTTGGGTCGTTGCATTATCACGGCGCGGCGGCGGAGTTGCGGGACATTCCCCTCGGCACACATTTACACGGCTGGTTCTACCAGCCGCCCGCCGAACCGAAGGAGCCGAAGGACGCCAAAGGCAAGCGGGCCGCCGCGAAGCCGCAGGTGCCCAAGTATGAGCGCCTGGGTTTGGAAGCCGCGTTCAGCCTCGCCGCCCGGTTGGAGGACGACTTCAGCTATCTCGCGCGGGAGCAGCGCGCGTGGCGCTTGGACGCGGTGGACTTGGAGAAGAACACGCTCACCGCCACCGGCGTCACCGCAGGCAAGGCCGACGCGAAGGCGACGGTATTCCAGCTCGTGACCGGCACCCGGGTGTGGAAGGGTCGGGGCTTCGGCGAGCTGAAGGACCTCGCGCCAGGGCAGTCGGTCTTCATCAACATCACCTTCGCCACGCTCAAGGGGCCGGGCCGTTGCACGGACATCTGGCTGGATGCCGAGAGCCGCGCGCTGGCCGCGGCGCAGCAGGCGGAGGGGCATCGGCAGAACTTGCGCGAGCGCGGGTTCGCCGGGTGGATTGACGCGGTGGACAACCAGCAGGCCATCGTCACCGTCACGCTCTTCAGCGCCTTCGACCCGAAGCTCAAGGAGATGTTCCGCGTCACGCAGACGACCAACGACACCGTCATCGCGGCGACCGCCGAGGACAACCTCCGCACTTGGGACCAGATCAACGACCGCAAGCGCGGCACCTTGCTCGGAGCGAAGGAAGTGCCCGCCGCGCCCGGCAGCAGCGGCCTGCAGGTGAAGTTCAAAGCCGAACTGCTGATCGAGGGCTTCCGCCCCAAGCGCATCATCCGCCTCTGGCCCAGCGCGTGGAAGATAGATGACCTGCCCCGCGAAGAGCGGCTCTATCAGTGACGAACTGCGGTTGGCTTTCGCCCCCGTAGCCACTACCCTTACCCGGTGAACAAAACCGTCATCAACTAGAGGAGACCATCGGCCGGACCGTGGGACGACGGCAACCACCAGCCGACGCGCTCACGACGGGGTTTGAACTGCAAGCCACGGCCAACGAGTTGATGCGGAGTTTCGGACATTCCCTGGTGCCCAAGGGCGTCTATCGGTTTCGCACGTTCGAGGAAGCAGACGCATGGACGCTGAAGATGACATCGCCCCACAAGCCGACGTGACCTCGCGCGTCCCGACGCAGGCCGACCTCGTGGCGGTCTGTCGGGAACTGAACGTGCAAGGCGCCCTCTACCTGGTGGTGGGCGGCTTTGCCATCATTCACGCCGGGTATCCGCGCACGACGGGCGATTTGGACCTCTTGATTGCCACCGACCTGGCCAACGAGCGCCGGGTTTATCTCGCCTTGGAAGTGCTCGCGGACAAAGCCGTGCGCGAGCTGCAGCCGGGCGAAACTTCCCAATACCTAGTGGTGCGTGTGTGTGACGAAATCATCGTGGACCTCAGTCCTCCGCCTGCGGCATCACGTATGCCGAGGCCAGCCAGGACATCGTCGCGCGCGAGGTGGATGGGGTGCGCATTCCGTTCGCTTCCGCCCGCCTGCTCTGGCGCATGAAAAAGGACACGCACCGCGCCAAGGACACGCTCGACCTGCTCTTTCTCCAGGACAAATACGCTGCTGAAATCCTTGCCCCTGAATAACTGCCCCCGCACGCCTCCCCAACCCTGTATGAAACAACTGTTCACCTTCACCCTCATGCTGGCCTTGCTGGCTCCGATGCTGCCCGCTGCCGATGCCCCTGCGAAGCCGAAGCTCAAAATCATCCCCGGCCAGGTCATCATCCCAACGGGCACCGGGGAGATGCGCCGGCCGTGGGGCGAGCTCATCAGTCTCGATCTCGCGACGCGCACCGGGAAGTTCCGCAACGAAGGCGATGACGCGGTGATGAGCTTCACGGTCATGCCCTTTGCCGAACTGCTGCATCACGCGAGCAGCGGCGACCTCCAGGACTTCCGCGTCGGCGAACGCGTGATCTTTCGCCTGCACGAGAACGATCAGGGCGAGTGGGTGTGGCTGACTTACATCCAGGACGAGATGAACATGATGAACGGCCACAAGGAGTATTTCTACGTGGACCGCGTGGACGCGGCGAAGCACGCGTTTGACTGCACCTGGGCCAACTTCGACAAGAGTTTCATCCGCCAGACCAACGTCCTGATCGAGACCAATGGCGAGACGCGCTTCTGGAAGGCGGGCACGCCCGCGAAGTTCAGGGACATCAAGGTCGGCGACAAGTTGCGCACGAAGACGCACGGCATCGGCAAGGGCAAGACCCGTATCGCGTGGGAGGTCTTCCTCGACGACGAGAGCCTCGTGAAATTCCAGACCGAGCAGAAGGCCGTCCACACCGCACGCATCCAGCAGGAAGGCGCGCCCGGCTACGTGGACGAGGCGAACGGCAAGGAACTGCGCCTGACGCTGTTCAACGAGGGCAGCGACATCGCGAAGCAACTCAAGGCCGGCAAGGTCATCCGCGTCGCGCCGGCCAGCGTGGACCGCAAGCCCACCACCGCACCGCTCACGGGCACCGTCACCGCTGCCGTCACGAAGGGCCGGGAGTGCAAGGTGACGCTTACCCTCTCGGCGGCGGCGAAGTTCCAGCCGACCGGGCTGGCGCGGGTGTGGTTGGAGTGACTGAAGTTTGCTGCACGCATAGAGCGCGGCAGGTGCCAAGGAAACGACTTTGGGAGCAGCACCCTTGGAGTCGGCCTGCCTGCCCTTCGGCTTGGCGACCTTCGCGTCCTTTGCGTGAGGCATCCCCCGCTACTTTGCCTGCAACCGCTTCATGGCCTCGGCGTAGCGTTGGCCGAACTCGCGCAGCGACGGGGAGTCGAAATGGACGTTGTCGCTCTTGGGCTTGAGACCGACTGATTCGACGGCGGCGGTGTGGGCGACGGACTTGGGCAGGGCGGCAATCTGCGCGTTCACCAGCGGTCTGAACGAGGGCTTGCCGTCCTTGTCCTCGCGCTTGAGGAACTCACCGAGTTGGCCGGCGACGAAGGGAGCTTCGCCGGCACCCAGGTCGGCGCGGAGAGCGTTCACCATCTTCGCGAGTCGCTCGCCGTAGGATTTCGCGAGCGCTTCGTTGCCGGAATCAGCCTCGCCCTGGTGCCAGAGGATGCCTTTGAGGGTGCCGTCCTTCAGCGCGAGTTTTACCCGCTCCAAAGCCTGTTGGTAGAGGTCGCCGCCCTGGCTCCAGCGCGAGAGCGGCGTGCCGCCCACGGCGCAAGGAATGAGGCCGATGGTCGCGTCGGGATGCGCTTCCGCCATTGCGCGCCCGAAGCTGGAGCCGAGGCCGACGCCTGCGATGGTGGGTTTGTCAAAATGGAGCGGATCGGTGGCGGGTGCCCAGGCGTTCTCCTTGGTGAACTTGAGGATGCGCGGGTGCGGCACTTGGTCCGGCGCTTCCACCGCGCCGCGTCCGGCCATGTTGGACTGGCCGATGAGGAGGTAGAGGTGGAGTTTCTGCTTGGTGGGGAGCTTGACCGGCTCGGTGGCGGAAGCGCCGGCAGACAGCGACAGGGTGAGTAGCAGGACGCCCTGGCGGAGGAAGTTTGAGCGACGCATGGCTTGGGTTTAGGTCACGCGCACGGGCGACTCAAGGAGAATGCCGCCGGTGGAAACAGATTCGCCCAGCGGGAGGCTGGGCGGACTCGGGCAGGCCAAGCGGCGTGCTCATGATGGCGACGGGTTCAGCGCAGCCGATAGACGATGCGCGCCTTGGACAGGTCGTAGGGCGACATCTCCATCTTCACGCGGTCCCCGGCAGTCAGCCGGACGAAGCGTTTACGCATCTTGCCGCAGATGTGGGCGAGGACCTCGTGCTGGTTGTCCAGCTTCACCCGGAACATCGTGCCAGGCAGGACGACCGTGATGTGGCCTTCGACCGTGATGGGTTCTTCCATGAAAAATTGAAATGCGTTGGGGCGTCCCTGTCGGAAAAGAAAAGGTGCGGGAAGCCTCGCGGCTTCCCGCACCGTGAGAAACTACTGCGGATTAGTAGCGGCTGCCGCGATCGCGACGCTCGCCACCACCACCGCCACCACCACCACCGTAGCCGCCGCCACCACCACCACCACCACCGCTGCTGCGGGGGCGCTCTTCACGAGGACGGGCAACGTTCACGGTGAGGTCACGGCCGCCCATGTTCTTGCCGTGGAGCCCCGCGATGGCCGCTTGCGCGGAGGCATCGGAGTCCATGGTGACGAAGGCGAAGCCGCGGGATTTGCCGGTCATGCGATCCATCATCAGGTTGACTTCCATGACGGTGCCGTGGGCGGCGAAAGTGTCTTGGAGATCGTTCTCGGTGGTGTTGAAGGAAAGATTCCCTACAAACAGTTTGTTGTTCATTTGATGATTTGACTAGACCCACTCCTGCTTCGCCGACTGTTCCCGAAAACCGGGTTTCAAATCATCACCGAACCACGTTCACCTGACGATTCACCATGCCTAGCTAACTCTGAGCAATCTAAGTGCAGGCGCACCCTGACGGTTCGCGGCCCGAATACAACTGTTATTCCGATATATCTTCACCGTGGCCGCTGCCGGGGGGGGCGGCAAACAGCTCGGCCACGCCCAGTTTCAAGGTCGGCAGCAGCCCTTCCACGAGCACCTCGCGCCCGGCGTGGATGTGCTGGAGCGCGAGGCCGTGCGGGCTGCCGTGATAAACCTCCACGTTGTCGTAACGCGGGTCCACCATCCACAGGCGCGGCACGGCGGCAACCTCGTAGAGCTCCTTTTTCGTCACCGTATCCCAACGATGGTCGGTGGAGTTGACGACTTCGGCGACCAGCCAGAGTTTGCCCGTCGCGACGGTGACGAGCGCGAGGTCGGGCCGCAGCAGCGTGCCGGGAGAAAGCTGGACGATCGAGCGCGGCTCCAGCAGACGGGTGACTGTGTTTCCCACAAGCGCTGCGGCGAAGGCGGCGTGCAAAGCCTCGCACACATCCTCGTGCCGATCGGCAGTCACGCGGCGAAGGACAGACACGCCCTCGATGATTTCTTCGTAGTCGGCTCTCACGGGAAGTAAGCAGTTTTCAGCATTCAGTCAGAGACCGTCCGAATCGCCCACTGAATACTGAACACTGAACACGGCTTACTTCCCGACCAGCGCGCTAAGAAATCTCCCCGTGTGCGACCGCCCGCACCGCGCCACCGCCTCCGGCGTGCCCTCGCAGACCAGTTCGCCGCCCGCCTCACCCGCCTCCGGGCCGAGGTCAATCACCCAGTCGGCCTCGGCGATCAGATCGAGGTTGTGCTCGATGACGATGACGCTGTGACCCGCGTCCACGAGCCGTTGCAGCACGGCCACGAGGCGCTGCACGTCGCTCATGTGCAGGCCGATGGTGGGCTCTTCGAGGATGAAGAGTTTTGGGTTGGGGAGCGTGTCGGGGCCGTCCTTCAGGCCGCCGAGCAGGTGCGTCACGAGCTTCACGCGCTGCGCCTCGCCGCCGCTCAAGGTCGGGCTGGTCTGGCCGAGCTTGAGGTAGTCGAGGCCGGTGTCGCGCAGCGCCTCCAGCGGGCGGCGGATGCGTTTCTGCGCGGCGAAGAAATCGAGCGCCTCGGCCACGCTGAGGTCGAGCACTTGCGCGATGTTCTTGCCGTTGAATAGCACGTCGAGCGTCTCGGGATTGAAGCGCAGGCCGTTGCAGACTTCGCAGCGAACGTAGGCCGGCGGGAGGAAGTTCATTTCCAGCTTCACCTCGCCCGCGCCGTCGCAGCCGGGGCAGCGGCCAGCGGGGCTGTTGAAGCTGAAGCGCCCCGGTCCGTAGCCGCGCATCCGCGCCTCGGGCAACTGGGCGAACAGCGCGCGGATGTCATCGAAGAAGCCGACGTAGGTCGCGGGCGTCGAGCGCGGCGTGCGGCCAATGGGGGATTGGTCCACCTCGTAAACGGTGGCGAGGGATTCGTGGCCGGAGAGGCGGGGAGGGGATGGCGTCTGGCGTCTGGCGTCTGGGCTGGGGCTCCGTGGCTTCTTGGCCAGCACGGCTTGCACGGCGGGCAGGAGGCACTCGCGGATGAGCGTGCTCTTGCCACTGCCGCTCACGCCGGTGATGACGACGAAGCGGTTCAGCGGGAAACGGACGGTGAGGTGCTTGAGGTTGTGGGTGGATGCGCTGGTAAGGGTGAGCGCGTCCGTTGCTTCCGTAGTCGCAGGCTTTAGCCTGCGCTTCGGTGCTTTGTTTGTTACGCGCAGGCTAAAGCCTGCGACTACGGGGCGCCGCTCGCCCCGGCTCGGATACTTCCGGTCAACCTGCGCGCGGAGCTGCTGGCCGGTGATGCTGTCTTTGTGCCGCAGCAGCTCCTTCAACGTGCCGCTGGCGATGACTTCGCCGCCTTTCACGCCCGCACCGGGGCCGAGGTCAATCACCCAATCCGCGTGGCGCATCGTGTCCTCGTCGTGCTCGACGACGAGGAGGGAGTTGCCGCGTGCCTGGAGTTTCTTGAGCGCGCCGAGCAGCAGGGCGTTGTCGCGCGCGTGCAGGCCGATGGTCGGCTCGTCGAGCACGTAGAGGACGCCGCTGAGGTTCGAGCCGAGCTGCGCGGCGAGGCGCATGCGCTGGGCTTCGCCGCCGGAGAGCGTCGGCGCGGCGCGGCCAAGCTGGAGGTAGCCGAGGCCGACTTCGCTGAGGAATTTCAGGCGCTCGCGCAGCTCGGGGAGAATGTCGCGGGCGATTTCGGCATCGCGGCCGGTGGGCTTGAGCGTGGTGAAGTAGGCGAGGGCGGCGTCCACGTTGGCGGTGGAGAAGAAGTCAATCGTCCGCCCGTAGGAGACGACGTGAGGAGTCTCTGATTTTTCCCGCTTCGTAGCGGTCGGCGATTTTGAAGTGAGACTCCTCACGTCGTCTCCTACGAGCAGGCGCACGGCGCGCACGATGGGGTTCAGCCGCGCTCCCTGGCACTCGGGGCATTGCTCGCGTTCGTTCGCCCAGCTCCACCAGCTTTCCTCGACCGAGTCGGCATTCGCGCCGCGCTCGACATCGGGGATGTAGAAAAGTTCGCCGAAGCCGCGGCACTTGGGGCACCAGCCTTGCGCGGAGTTGTAGCTGAAGTTCTTTGGGTCGAGCGCGGCGAAGCTGGCGTGGCATTGCGGACACGCGCGCTCGGTGCTGTGGACGGTGAGGCGACGGTGGTTGTCGAGGGCGTAGAGCGTGCCGTGACCGAGCTTGAGAGCGGTGTCAATGAGTTGCTGCGAAGTCTTCGGCGGGTAGGGCGCGCTGTCCTCAGCGCGCCGCTCTTTGGCGCTCGGACGGTTCGGCGCGGTGAGGACACCGCGCCCTACCTTCTTCTCCAACACGCCCACCACGATTTCCACATCGTGCTCCTTGAAGCGGTCGAGGCGGAAGGGTTCATCCGTGCGGCACATCTTCCCGTCGGCGCGGACCTCGGCGTAGCCGTTCTTCGCGGCCCACGTGGCGACTTCGCTGTGGAAGCCCTTGCGGTTCTTCACCACGGGCGCGAGCAGCAGCAGGTCGCCGCGCCGCTGCAGTTCGTTCTGCAAGTTCGCCGCCAGCGCGTCGCGGGTCTGGCCGGTGACGGGGACGTTGCACTGCGGGCAGAACTGCGTGCCGAGCTTGGCGAAGAGCAGGCGCAGGAAGTGGTGAATCTCCGTGACGGTGGCGACGGTGGACTTGCCGCCGCCGCGCGAGTTGCGCTGCTCGATGCTGACGGTGGGCGGGATGCCGGTGATGAGGTCCACGTCGGGCCGCGCCATCTGCTCCACGAACTGCCGCGCGTAAGCGTTCATCGCGTCGAGGAAGCGCCGCTGGCCCTCGGCGAAGATGAGGTCGAAGGCGAGCGTGCTCTTGCCGCTGCCGCTCACGCCGGTCACCACGACGAACTTCCCGCGCGGGATGGCGAGGCAGATGTTCTTCAGGTTGTGCTGCCGCGCGCCGTGGATGCAGATGGCATCCGGCGTGGCGGAGGATGATTCAGAGGCAGCGAACACCGGGCGAGCATGCGAGGAACGCTCGCCGGAACCAAGCGGTTTGGCGGGCCGGCGAGTTTGGGAAGCGACTTGAAATTCGGTAAGGCTCTGGGAATCTCCCGCGGACATGAACAGACTCTCCCACCGGCTCCTGCTCGTCGTTTGCTTGCTGCTTCAGGCTGCAACAGCCCGTGCGCAAATCCCCATCCTCCCGGACTGGTCCTACGACCAGGCGAACAACGTCGGATTCTTTGACCCCGCCGCTTCACCCGAGGCGGGCTTCGGTTCGATTGGTGAACTGCGCCGGACCGTCTTCACCGCGGCGGCTAACTACGTCAGCAGCCTCTTCACGCCGGCGTATGTCACCGAAGTCATCCGGGTGAAGGTCGCTTTCACAAATCTTGGCACGCAGACGGTGGGCAACGGCGGCACGATCGGCTACACAAACAATTTCGGCAGCACGAATCCGAAATACCAAGCCAACGTGGACTACCCCACGACTCTCGCCAACCACGTGGCCGGGCGGGAGTTGAGCTCCACCAACACGCTGGCGGTGAACTTCAACACCAACCCGGCCATCACCTACAACTACAACACCAATGACTCCGCCCCGTTGGGAGGCGGGCAGGAAAGCCTCTTCACCACGGTGGTGCATGAGTTGATTCATGGCATGTGCTTCATCAACTACATCAACGCCGCCAACGGCTCGTTCGACGGTTTTCCGACCGCGTATGACACCTTCATCGTGCAGGATAACAACAACCCAGTCAGCTACGCAGGCCTGAGCGATGCCGATCGGCTGGTGGCCATCACGAACAACAACTTGTTTTGGAATGGACCGCTGGGCGTGGCGGGCAACAGCGGCGTGCGACCCAAGCTCACGGCACCGTCTCCGTTCTCGGCATCGTCGAGCATCGCACACTTGGACACTACGACCTTCGATCCCATCGGCCTGCTCCTGCTGCCCCGCGACTCCTCCCTCGCGCAAGCGCAGGTCGCCCTCGTCGCGCTCGAGCGCGGGATGCTCTATGACATGGGCTTCACTCCGGCGCGGCCGCAAGTCCTTTCCATCGCGGCCAGCGGCGGCAACCACATCATCACCACCACCGGCATCCTGAACGCGAAGTATCGCCTCCGCTTCACTGGCGCGCTGACCAACGGCGTGAACGCAACGAACTGGACTTCGCTCGCCAGCACCGTGCGCTCAGGCTGGAACACCGTCTCCCTCACGAACACGCCGACCGGCAGCGCCGGCTTCTACGCGGTGGAAATCGTGCCCTGAAAGGCGCCTTTGAGCGCGCGCCCCGTGTGGCTCCGCTCGCACGCGGCGACTTGCTCCGGCGTTCCCGCGATGACGAGTTCGCCGCCGGCGTCGCCGGCCTCGGGGCCGAGGTCGATGAGCCAGTCGGCGGCGCGGATGACATCGAGGTTGTGCTCTATGACGAGGACGGTGTGGCCCCCGTCCACGAGGCGTTGGAAGACGGCGACGAGCACGCGCACATCGTCGAAGTGCAGGCCGGTGGTGGGTTCGTCGAAGATGAAAAGCGTCTTGTTCGGAGTCCCGCCTTCAGGCGGTTTGGGCGCGGTGCCGGCTGAAGCCGGGACTCCGAACTCGGTGAGGTGTGCCGCGAGTTTGAGTCGCTGGCTTTCGCCGCCGCTCAAGGTGTTGATGGGCTGGCCGAGGCGGAGGTAGCCAAGGCCGACTTCTTGTAACACGCGCAGCGCACCGGCGGCGCGGGCGGCGGGCTTCGACTCTGGCAGGGCGGCGAGGAAGATGAGGGTTTCGTCCACGCTGGCAGAGAGCAGGTCGGCGATGCTCCATTCAATCTGGGTAGCAGCCACCGTGAGGAGGTTCTGACTTCTTTTCTTCTTCGCAATCGACTTGGGGATTTCAGAGTGAGCCTCCTCACGTCGGCTGCTACGAACTTTGACTTCCAGAATGTGCTCCCGATACCGCCGCCCTTCGCACGCCGGGCACTTGATGAAGATGTCGCTGAGGAACTGCATTTCAATCTTCTCAAAGCCCGCGCCGCGGCAGCGGTCGCACTGGCCCACGGCGGAGTTGAAGCTGAAGGCGCTGCTGTTGAGGCCGCGCTGCTTCGCCAGTTCGCTCGCGGCGAAGAGGTCGCGGAGGTGGTCGAAGGCTCCGATGTAAACCGCGGGGTTGGAGCGCGGGGTTTTGCCGAGGGCGCTCTGGTCCACGAGGAGGACGCGGGAGAGTTGCTCGGAGCCGGTGAGTTGCGAGGTTGAAGGGTTGAAGGGTTGAAGGGTTGAAGCGGCAGCGGGTTCGTCGCTGGCGTCGCTGTCCGTGGCATCGAGGCGGTCGGAGGCTTTGGCGACGGCTTGTGCGGCGTGGAGTTTGGCTTGGAGCGCGGGGAGGAGGCAGTCGCGGACGAGGGTGGATTTGCCAGAGCCGCTCACGCCGGTGAGGCAAACGAAGCGGGCAAGGGGGAGGGGGAGGGTGAGGTTTTTGAGGTTGTGGGCGTTGGCACCGGAGAGAGTGAGAAAGTGGGCAGGTGGGAAAGTGGGAGAGTGGGCTTGGGAGTCCGTCTCATTTTCTCGCTTTCCCGCTTTCTCACCTGCTTCGCCACGAACGGGCCGCCGCTCGCGCGTCTCCACGCGCTTCCGCCCGCTCAAGTATTGCCCGGTGAGCGAGATGGGGTGAGTGAGCAACTCAGCGAGCGTTCCCTGAAAGATGAGTTCTCCACCGGTTTCCCCGTGGCCGGGGCCGAGGTCCACGATTTGGTCGGCGGCGCGCATCAGGGCGGCTTCGTGCTCGACGACGACGACGGTGTTCCCGAGGTCGCGCAGGCGCTGGAGGATGGTGACGAGGCGCGCGGTGTCGCGCGGGTGCAGGCCCACGCTGGGCTCGTCGAGGACGTAGAGGGTGTTGACGAGGCGCGTGCCGAGGCAGGTCGTCAGATTCACGCGCTCGGTTTCGCCGCCGGAGAGCGTGCGCGTGGCGCGGTCTAGCGTGAGGTAGCCGAGGCCGACTTCGACGAGGTAGGCAAGGCGGGAACGGACTTCTTCGAGGGCGTGGGCGAGCGGGGAGGGGGAGGGAATGGGGAATGGGGAATGGGGAATGGGGAACAGGCGTTCGTGCAGGGCGGTGGTGACAGCGAGGGCGCGGCTGACGGGTAGCGAGTAGAAGTCGGCCAAGGTCAGCGGTGCGGCAGAGTTCCCCCCTATTCCCCATTCCCCATTCCCCATTCCCACCTTGTAGAGCAGCGCCTCGGGTTGAAAGCGTTTCCCGTCGCAGGTTTCGCAACGGGTGTAGCTGCGGTAGCGCGAGAGCAGGACGCGGACGTGCATCTTGTAGCTCTTGCTCTCCAGCCAGCGGAAGTAGCCTTTCACGCCATACCATTTCTTCGGCCAGGAGTTGGCGGGGTCGGCGGAGTCGTAGCCGGGGTCGCCGTCGATGACCCAGTGCTGATGCTCGGCGCTGAGGTCGCGGAAGGGGACGTTCATCGGCACGCGGAGCTTCTTGCAAAACTTCGCCATGTCGGCCAACGACTCCGCGCCGGTGCCGGTGCGCCACGGTCGGACTGCACCGCCGCTCAGCGTGAGCGAGTGGTCGGGCAGGGCGAGCGCGTAATCAATGCCGATGATGCGCCCGAAGCCCTTGCACGTCGGGCATGCGCCGACGGGGTGGTTGAAGGAGAAGAGCGCGGGGGAAGGCTCGCGGTAGTCGAGGTCGCAGGCGGCGCAGTGGAAGCGGGAGGAGAAGAATGATGAACGATGAATGATGAATGATGAAGCGCCGACCGCCGGTGCGATGGCGTGAACGGCGAGACGGCCTTTGCCGAAGTGGTAGGCCTGCTCGCAGGCTTCGATGAAGCGGGCGCGGTTCGCGGCGGTGAGCTTGAGGCGGTCTTGGAGGACAGTGATTGGTGCTAAGTGATTAGTGATTAGTGGGGGCGCGTCTTCGAGGCGGACGACCGCGCCGTTCACGAGCAGCCGCTGGTAGCCCTGCTTGGCGAGGAGGGAGAGCGATTCCTTCAGCGAGAGTTTCTCCGAAAGGGGCAGGTCGAAGGTGATTAACAGGTCCGCCTCCTCACCTCGGCGGCTACCGGCTTCCCCACTAATCACTAAGCACTTCTTACTAATCACTTCCCACACCCGCTGCGGCGGTTCCTTCGTCACCGGCTTCCCGCACTTGCGGCAGTGCAGCGTGGCGAGGTGCGGCCAGAGGACTTTCAGGTGATCGCAGATTTCCGTCATCGTGCCGACGGTGCTGCGCGTGCTGCGGACGGCGTTGCGCTGCTCGATGGCGATGGCCGGCGGGATGCCCTCGATGCTGTCCACCGCCGGCTTGTCCATGCGGTCGAAGAACTGCCGCGCGTAGGGCGAGAAGGTCTCGATGTAGCGGCGCTGGCCCTCGGCGAAGAGCGTGTCGAACGCGAGCGAGGACTTTCCGGAGCCGCTCAATCCAGTGATGACGATGAGCTTGCCGAGCGGGAGGTCGAGGTCGAAGCCCTTGAGGTTGTTGTGCCGCACGCCACGGAGGCGGATGAAGTTGGCGGGCGGCTTCGACATGAGGGGCGGACGTTAGGAGAGGACTTCGGGCGAGGCAAGGGGCGGGAGAGTTGCCCACGGATAACGCGGATGACGCGGATGGAAAACGGTGAGTCAGGAGCGCCCTGCTTCATCCGTGTCATCCGCGTTATCCGTGGGCAAAGGTTCTCGGGCAAAGTTTCTCCTTGGAGCTTCTTCTGCGGTGACTACGCTAGCGGGCACTCGCTATGAAAACACTTCTCCTCGCCTGCCTGTCCCTCACTGCCTTCGCCGCCGAGCCGCCCCAGCCCAAGTTCCGCGTGCAGGACATTGATACCACCGTCAACATCGGCTACGGCATCGCCATCGCCGACGTGGATGGCGATGGCAAGCCCGACATCCTCCTCGCCGACAAGAACACCATCCAGTGGTATCAAAACCCCTCGTGGAAGAAGCACATCATCGCCGAGAACCTCACCCCGGCGGACAACGTCTGCATCGCCGCGCAGGACATTGACGGCGACGGCAAGTGCGAGGTCGCCGTCGGCGCGGGCTGGAACCCCGGCGAGACCACCGACGCGACCAAGAGCGGCGCGGTCTTCTACCTCGTCGCGCCCAAGGACCGCACGCAGAAGTGGGAGGCCATCAAGCTCCACCACGAGCCGACCGTCCACCGCATGCACTGGGTCAAGGCCCCGAGCGGCAAGTGGGACCTCATCGTCAAGCCCCTGCACGGGCGCGGCAACAAGGGCAACGAGGGCGACGGCAGCAAGGTCTTCGCCTACACCATGCCCGCGAACCCGCACGACCCGTGGAAGCTCTCCCTCGTCAGCGACTTCACCCACGCCAGCCACAACTTCCAGCCCATCAACTGGGACGCCGACCCCGAGCACGAACTGCTCGTCGCCGCGAAGGAAGGCGTGTGGTTCATGGGCCGCAGCACGGGCGAGTGGAAGAAGCGCCAGTATTCCGACCAATGGACCGGCGAAGTGCGCGATGGCAAGCTCCCCGGCGGCACGCGCTTCTTCGCTACCATCGAGCCGATGCACGGCACGACGAGCGCCGTTTACACCCAACCCGCGAACAACAAGGGCCTCTGGCCGCGCCTCGTCCTCGACGACACGCTGAAAGACGGCCACGCCGTCGCCGTCGCGGACTTCCTTGGCGCGGGCAGCGACCAGATTGCCCTCGGCTGGCGCGGGATGAACCCCAAGGGCGTGCCCGGCGTGCGGCTCCTCACCCCGCTGGATAAGGACGGCAAGCAATGGCGCAAGACCGAACTCTCCGGTGCGGAAGTGGCCATCGAGGACATGAAAGCCGCCGACCTCAACGGCGACGGCAAGCCCGACCTCATCCTCGCCGGCCGCGCGACGAAGAATTTGCGGATACTGTGGAATGAGACGGGGAAGTAGGGTGTCAAGACGCTACTTAACCAAACTGGAATGAGTTCCGCGACCATCAAACTGTTCTTACTACGGGGAGACGCGAAGAGTCTCCGAACTGCGGAAATCTCCAACTGGACGGGCAAGGCTGTCGCCGCACCTCGGACCGAGATGGACGATCTGCTACAACGCGAGGAACTGGAAAAGTCAGGCGTTTACATTTTGACCGGCACTGATCCCGTCTCTGGATCACCCCACGCCTACATCGGCGAAGCAGAGGTGATTCGCGAGCGCCTCAAACAGCACAAAGCCAAAGAGTTTTGGACCTCGGCGATAGTGTTCGTCAGCAAGGACGAGAATCTCACCAAGGCGCACATCAAACATCTGGAGGGACGGCTCATCACGGAGGCGACACAAGTCGCCAGATTCACATTGGAAAACAGCCAGGCGAGTGGATCGAAGCTGCCAGAATCCGACCGCGAGGACATGGAGGTTTTTCTTTCCCGCATCCGGCAGCTCTTACCAGTGCTCGGTTCCGATCTGCTCATTCCGGTTGGACAGCCGACAGCGAAGCCGCAACCAGGCGGAACACTTTTGTGCCGAATGAAGGGCGCAGAGGGGCGCGGTCATCGCACGCCTGATGGCTTCGTCGTGCTTAAGGAATCCACTGCGGTGTTGCAGGAGCGTGGGTCAGCGAAGAACTGGCCGTCCGTTCTCGCACTCCGAAAGCAGATGATTGCCGATGGCACGTTAGTCGAGTTAGGTGGCTATTATCGGTTCACGAAGGACGTGGAGTTTTCGAGCCCCAGCGCCGCTGCTGCAGTGATCGAAGGCGGCAGTGCGAACGGCTTGATGGAGTGGAGAACTCAGGACGGAAGAGTCCTCAAAGATCTCGACGTGTAGGCGCGGTGCGCGGGAACCCCATCGCTGCGAGTGTCCGGCACGTCTCAGAACATCGTCGCCTTTCTCCCTCACCCTGGCCCTCTCCCGCTGGGAGAGGGTAAGGGGTGAGGGAGAAAGGCCCCCCACCGGCGGGCAAAGCATTTGCTACCAATGCCCTGCCGGTGCAAGTTCAGGCCATGCCCGCCCCCCGATTTCATGCCCGCTCCGGGTAGCGCCACCGCCGTGGCCCGAAACGCCAGAGGTTTTAGCCCTACTTGGCGGATTCGGGAGGTGGTGATGGCTATTTGCAGGGGTTT
>JAYTIO010000241.1:0-1894 GCA_043731805.1 Pedosphaera sp.
AACCGCGCTCGGCCTCCATTGCGAGGAGCGCCTGCACATCCTCGGGCGACAGGCCGGCGGGGACTTTCACCGCGAGCGTGAGCGCCCAGTTCAGCGGCACGCCGACCACACACCGGCGGTCGCGCAGGCCCGCAGCATCGAGGTGCTGGCGCAGCTCCGCGCCGACCAGTTCGGGTTCGTTCGTGAGCGGGTCGAGGGTGAGATTGACGCTGCCCGCCTTGCGGATTTCGACCGAGCCGTTCGTGCGTTTGGCCGCGACGAAGTCGAGCCGGTTGCCGTCCAGCACCAGGCCGAGCAGTGAGTTCGCGGAGGATTTCGGGAGTGCGTTCATGGCGTGTTCTGCGCTGCGGCAAACTGCCGGCGGACTTCCCGGCCCAGCGCCCAGCCGAGATGCGTGAGGTCCAGACGTTGACGGATTTTGGCCCCGCCCTCGGTGGTGTCGAAAATGAATTTCACGCGCGAGTAGCCGCGCCCGTGGTGGCCGAGCGCCGCGATGTCCGCCGCGTAAACGTAGCTGCGGCCCGTGATGTAGGGGCCGACCTGCTGCACGACTTGCGGGTCGGTGAGCACGTCCTTGAGCCACGCGATGGAATGCTGCGTGTCGGTCCCGGTGCGGGTGGCGACGAGCGCGTCGGCTTGGGCGGCGTCGAGTCCGGGCAGACAGGCAAGCACGGTGGCGGTGGCGGTGTTCACGTTCACCAGGCCTTCGACAAACTGGTTCGTGGAGACGGTCAGATTGCCCTCGATGAGCGTGAACTCCTCCGCCTTCAGCCCGCTGCGCACGTAGAACTGGAGGACACTGTTGTTCGTGACGGCGGGCGGCGCGGGTTGGCCACCGCCGGGTTGCCCCGGCTGGCCCGGCCGGTTGGTCTGGCCACCGCCGCCCTGACCGCTGAGGTAAGGCAGCAGCACTCTGTCGGCAGTCTCTTTGGCGATGCCCGCTTCGGTCATCAGCGTGTGCAGGCTGGTCAGGCTGGTCTGGTCCAATTTGCCGATGTTGATTTTCGGCTCCCCGTTCGTGCCCGTGTTCGGCTGCTTGCTGTGGACGGTCACGTAGGCGAGCACGCCGCGGTCGAGCTTGCCGTCGTGGTTGTCGGTCGGGGCCGAGGCGTCTTCGTCATCCTCGTTGTGGTCCAGCACGGCGTTCATGTTCGCGTCCTCATCGTAGAGGATGTCGCGGGTGAAACCGTAAACCATCCGCAGCTCCTCGATGCTCTCGAAGGGCGCGTTTTTGCAGCGGTAAGGCGGGTTGAGCCGCGCGTAAATCTCATCCTCCGCGCCGTTCTCCGAAGGGTTGCTGTCGGTGTCGCGCCAGTCCACCACCGCAGCGGCGAGCGCGTCCGTCATGCGCGGAAGCTTGGCGAGCATCGCGGCGGTGGCGGTGTTGAGGTTGAGCTTCGCGCCCTCGTCCACGAGGCCAAAGGTGAGTTCCAGATCATCATGCTCATCCAGAGATTGGCCGATGACCCAGAAACGCGCGGTGCCCACTGGCACGGCCTCGACCTTGAGCGTGGCGGCGTCGGGCGGGACGCCGGGTTCGGTGACGTTGGCGAGGGCGTTGCTGAGGTAGCGGGCGGCCCCGGCGATGGCTTGCTCAGCTTCGAGCGTGGCGACGCGGTTGTCGGCGGCGCGGAGTTCGAGCGAGGAGGAGTTGGCGAAGTAGATGGCGAGACTGACGAGGCCGAAGGCCACCCAGAGGACGATGATGAGGACGGAGCCGCGCTCGGCAGGGCCGTGCCGGCGGCTTCCAGCCGCCGTCCGCGATGCTGGTGCGGTAGGAGTAGTCCGGTCTGGACCACGCGCAACGCGGCGGCTGGAAGCCGCCGGCACAGGCGGATGCGGCAGCCTCATTGCGAGCCTCCTGCGGTGGAGTTCGTGCTGGCCTCGACGACGA
>JAYTIO010000242.1:0-5332 GCA_043731805.1 Pedosphaera sp.
TGGGTGATGGAACCCAGGTCCACTTCCAAGTTGCTGCTCCCGGCCGCCGAGCGGAATCCGAGGAGCATGTCACCGTTGCTATAGGCCAGCGTAGCCTGCGCGCTTTGAGCCATAAGCATGGCCCCGGCACTCGCTAACACCAGCGTGCTGAGTTTTTTCATTTCGATTTCAGTGTATTGACCAACGTTTTCTGTTGCCCGCAGGGACACTGCGGTTGTGAGCGCCAGCCCACGCTTTTTAGGATAGGAGACTTCCCTCAAGAACATCTGCCGCCCTCAGGACACGTGAAGACAGGATTTGGACGTGCCGAGCGTCAGTCGCAACCCACTGTGGTAAAGTGGCTTAACCTCGCTTCATACGGTTCCACCCGCCACTGCCCAGCCAATCGTCACCAAGGGGTAACGTGGGACGATGCTCGCCCGCTCAAGTATTATAGCACTCGGGGTTGCCCGGGCTTGGAGGGGGCGATTTGCGCCCTCTGAGCGCAAATCCTGAGCGGCAGGCGTTGTTCCAATCCCAACTCCTCAAGCGGACGCGCGCCGGGACTGGGGTTGGCAGTTCAGCACTTGAACCTTCGGCGAGCTCGGCCCCTTGAGTTGGGTGCTGGATAGCGTGGTCGGCAGCGATGACTCATCGCACTGGGAGGTAAGCCCCATCGGCCACCTGTCACGGCAATGTAACGCAACAGTCCTTTCGGAACCGTGCGGCTTCGGTTAATAGCAACGTGCTCGCGTCGGTGTAGTCTCACTTTCTCGACCAGGCAAAACTTATGAAACTGTCTCAACTCCTCACCTCTCTGCTCGCATTTGCTTGCGTCGCCGTGACGGTCTCCGCGCAAACGGGCACCGCCGCCAGCGGGATCGTCGTCAAAGCGGTCTCCCCGCGCGCCTGGGCCACCGGGCCGGACGGCAAGCAGATCAAACTCAAAGCCGGCATGACCCTGCCGGAAGGCTCGCGCATCACCACGGGTGGGAGCGGCTCCGTGGACGTATTCCTCGGCAACGCCGCCGCCGCGTTTCAAGTCACGGCCAGTTCTGATCTGACCATCCAAAAGGCCAGCCCCGCGACCCCCACCGCCGCCGCCGTTCCAGCCGAAGTGAAGATCACGGTCAAAGCCGGCGGCCTCGTAGGCAACACCACGGGGATGAAGGCTGAAACCAAGTTCTCGGTGACCACGCCCAAGGGTGAGCTGACCGTCAAGCCGGCTGAGTTCGCCCTCACCGCCAATGGCAGCGTGGTCGTGAAATCCGGCACCGTGCAGGTCCAGACAGCCACGGTGCAGAACGGCCAGACCACCACCAAGACCACCACCGTGGCGGCCAACCAAGAGTTCACGCCCGGAACCTCGCCGACCGGCCCCGGCCCCGCTGTGGAAGCGAAAGTGCAGCCGACTTCGCCCGAAGTGAAAGCAGCCCTGGAGTCCAAGTTCGTCGAAGTGGCCAAGGTCGAAACGGCCAGCACCGGAACTCAGGGAAACCAAAATCCTAGCCAAACCCCACCCTCCACTCCCACCGTCCAGCCGATCACCACACCCGGTTCTGGCAACGGCACGGGCGCAAACCTCACCACGGAGCTCGACAAAATTGCCCAGCAGAACAGCAACAAGTAGTTGCCCCCCGGGTGTCGTGTCCCGTTCTGAATCGAGGTTCTAGTTGAGTCCGTCCGGATTGGACCGTTGGTTGGTGGCCTTGACGGCACTGGCCCCGGCGGCGGCGGGTGCGGTCGAGTTCCCCACGCAGGTGCCACTGCTCTTCGCGGCCACGCTACTCATGGCCTTGGACACGCGGCGCGCCGCGACTCGCGTGCCTTTGCCCATCCTCGGCCTCGGCGTTCTCCTCGTAGTCTTAGTCGGCTGCGCCTTCCTGCCCAGCGCGTGGCTCGGCGGCCTGGCTGTTAATGAACGTTTGGAAGAAGCGCTGGACTTGGAGTTGTCCGCGCGCGTCACCTTGCAGCCTTGGATGACGCTGGAAGCCCTGCTCGTCCTGGTGGCGAATCTGCTCTGGGGCTACTACCTCTTCACGCGTTCCTGGACGCTGCGCCGAGCGCAAGTCATCGGCCTCTACTGTGCCTTCATCACCGCGCTCGCCGTGGCTTCGCTCCTCTCGTTTTGGCACGGCTGGCGGCCCCCGTTCTGGCCGACGAACATCCCGTTCGGACCGTGCCCCAATTACAATGAAACCGGCTTCGTCTTCGGCACAGCCGCGCTGTTCTGCTTCTGCCTCGCCTTCCGAAAGTCCCATCAAATGCAGCTCCCGAGCCGCACCGCGCTGTGGCTCGGAGCTTTCCTCGTGCTCGGCGCGGCGCTGATTTTCAACCGTTCCCGCAGCGGCATCCTGATCCTGCTGGGCGGCCCGCTGGCGTGGATGGTCGCGTGTGTGGCGACCAAACAATTTACGCCCCGGGAAGCCGCGAAGCTCGGCCTCGCGGTGGGGCTGGCGGGCGTGCTGTTTCTCATCTTCGGCGGGCCAGCACTGAAGCGCTTTGGCGACGTGCCGGAAACGCTGGCCTCCGACTATCGCGTGCTCATCCAAACCGACGCCCTGCAACTGGCCCGCACTGCTTCGTTCGTCGGCGTGGGTGCGGGCAACTTCGAGGCGGTGTTTCCCTTCTACCGCGAGGCTTCTTGGAACATGAAGCGCGCGCTCCATCCCGAAGGCGACTGGGTGGCCCTCGCCGCCGAGCTGGGCTGGCTCGCCGTGCCCCTCGCGTGGGCGCTGCTGTTTTGGGGCATCCGGCGCGCGGTCGGCCAAGCCGGCCAAGACGAACGCCCCATCATGCTCGCGGCGGGCGTCACGGGCGTTTGCCTGTGGCTGCACGGCTTTGTGGACATGAACGCCCACCGCATGGGTGCGGTCTGGCCGGTGCTGCTGTGCCTCGCGGCGAGCCAACCGCCGCCCGCCGAAGCCGACAAGTATGCCCGCTCGCTCGGGTGGCGCATTGGTTTGGCCGCCCTCAGCCTACTGCTCCTCGCCGCCTGGCTGGGGTCGACCTTCAAGCTGAACTTCCCCGGCACGATGCAGCGCCGCCAGCTCGACGACCGTTTCAATGCCGCCACGAAAGTCCGCGACTACCCCCGTGCGCATCAACTGTGCGATGAGGCGCTGGCGCTCACGCCGCTGGACTGGCGGCCCTATTTCCAACGCGCGTTTGTCACCCTCGCCAGTCGGGGCGAAGTGAACGAAGCGGTCATGGATTTCGCCCGCGCGCGCGCGCTGGAGCCAAACGCGCCCGACCTCCCGCTGCTGGAAGCGCGTTACTGGTGGGACTATGGCTGGCCGCAGCAAACGTCGCTGGCCTTGGAAGAAGCGTTCCGGCGCGGCGGCTTCACCGAGGCGACGTTCGACCACGTCTTCAAGGTCTGCCACAACGACCCCGGCCTCATCCGCGCGCTGCTCGCCCCGGCGTCGCGCCAGCCCGCCACGCAGTTGCGCTTTCTGCGCGACGCCCCGCCCGCGCTCTTCACCGAGATGCTTCAACTCGTCCTGCGCGATCCGCTCGACGCTTGGTCCGACGCCCAGCGCAAACTCCTCTTCCGCCTCTGGGCCGAGCACACGGAGCGCGACCAGCTTCGGGATTTCGTTGCGGCTCGCCCCGAGCAGTTGGCCTGCGCCTGGCCCGCGCTGGCCCGCGTGCAGATGCGCTCCGAGCAGCACGAGGCGGCGTGCGAACTCATCGCGCGCTGGCTCCAGCCGCCGAAACTTCCCCAGCTCGAATCGCTCGAACCCACCCTCGCACTGCGTCGCCGGATCGAGCTCAACCCCGCCGACTACGGCGCGGTGTTCCTGCTGGCGGCGCGGCACGAACAAGCCGGGGAATTCGCCGCTGCCGCCCAGGTCCTCTCCACCTGCGTCGCCCGGCCGAATGCCCCCGCGTATCTCCACTACCTGCTCTTCCGACTCCGCGCGTCGCAACGCGAGTGGCGCGAGGCGGCGGCCAGTTGGTTGCGTTACGACGAGACCGTGTTACGAGCCGCCGCGAAATAAACGCTCCAGCTGCGGTCCCGTGACAAATCGGCAACTTCCCCTCCGGCCACTTGTGCAAGCCCCTTCGCCGCCTATCATCGGGGGCTTGTGAACACTTCATTACCACCGGCCCCGCGGTTGGTTAAGCTGGCCCTGATTGCCCTGGTCGTCGTTGGCAGTCTGGCTGGCACTCTTTACGGCTCCTATCGCGGCTACATCCAATGGCGGCAAGCCCGCTTGCTCCAGCAGACCCGCGACCACCTCGCCAAGGCCGACTTGAAACAAGCCGTGCTCACCATCCGGCAGGCCGTGCAGAACGCGCCGAATGACCCGGCCCCCTGCCGCCTAATGGCCGAGGTCGCGGAGCGCGCCGGCTCGCCCGTCGCGGTCTTCTACCGACAGCGCATGGTCGAGTTGCAATCCGAGGTCGTGACCAACCGCGTGATGCTCGCCAAGACCGCCTTGGCGTTCACTGACTTCCGCACTGCCGACAAGGCGCTCAAGGAAGTCCCGGAACTCGCCCGGCAAAACTTTGACTTCCACTGGACGTCCGCGCTGCTGTGCATCCCCACGCACCGCGAGTCGGAGGCCGAGACGCACTTGCTCGCCGCCATGCAGTTCGCCCCCACGAATACTGCCGCACCGCTCAAGCTCGCCGCGCTGCGGTTGCAGGCCAACGACACGAACCGCCAGCACCAAGCCCGCGCGCTGCTCCTCGCGTTGCGCACTAACAGTGCGGCCAAGGCCGACGCCCTGCGCATGCTCACCGAGGACGCCGGCCGCACCGGCCAGGCCACGCCCGCGCTGACCTACTCGGCGGACTTGTTCAAGAACTCCGAGGAATTCCGCGACAGCCTGCTGCGGCTGCAAATCATCCATCGCTTCAAGCGCGACGAGTATCCCGCCTTGCTCGTGGGGCTGAAGGCCCGGGCCAAGGAGAATCCCCGGCAGGCGTTTGAACTCGCGCAGTGGCTCCGCAGCGCCGGGCAGGCGAACGACGCGCAAGTCTGGCTGAAACTCGTCCCCGAGCCGGTCCGCCGCCAGTTGCCCCTTGCTCCGCTCTACGCCGGCGCGCTCGAACAAGAGGCCGATTGGCCGGGCTTGGCCGCCTTCGTCCAGGGGCAAAACTGGGGCCGACGCGAACCCGTCCGGCTCGTCTTCGCGACCCGCGCGTTGCGCGCCCAGGGCAACCAGCTCGCCGCCTCCGTCGAGTGGCGCAAGGCCCTGAAGACAGCGGACAAGGACCTCGACAGCCTGCGCGAGCTGTTGGAAATCACCTCGACCTGGAAATGGGAAACCGAAACTCAGGAGCTGCTCTGGCAGGTGCTCAACAACTGGCCCAAGGACAAAGTCGCCTTCCTCGCCCTCAG
>JAYTIO010000243.1:0-7997 GCA_043731805.1 Pedosphaera sp.
CAAATTACAGAAGCAAGTTTACACCGGCCGGTTCCTCGCTACTTTGCGTTGACTCAAAGTAAAAGAAGACGAAGGGGAGGCGCTGAACTGGGCACACAGGCAGCGTTGACTCATTGGTAGAAGACGCCGGACAAACCGGCCTGATGAACAGGAGTCACATGCTGAAAACCGAACTGGTCCCAAAACTCCAAGCCTGCTATGGTCGGAGTCCCCGCCAAAGCATAGCTCGGCCTGCGAAGACTACGGCTACGAGCGCAAGTATGCCGGCAAGCTGTTGCGCAACCCCGGGGCCGGTGCCCACCGCCGGGCCCGGCCACCCCGGTCCGAAACCGCGCCGCACCCTGATCGAGTCGATCGTGCACACCATCTGGCTGGCCGCCGAACAACCCTGCGGCCAGCGTCTGGCCCGGGCCCTGCCGCTCTGGCTGCCCCACTACGAGCGGCGCCACGGCAAAGAGCGCGTGGAAGAAGGGCTTCGAACCGGCGCGCACGGCGTATGCGCGCCTGCGGGGCGCACTCCCCCCAGAGGGGGCGTGACAGCGAAACCACACTGCACACCGAACACTGAAGTGTGAGTCATCCACGCCTGTCGACTCAGAATCCTTCGGCGTCTTTTATCCATGAGGCAACGGGACTTTCGGAGGCGTGCCACGAGCGGAGGGGTGGGGGAATCTCCGGCAGCGGTGAATGCGATGAGCGCTGCGGTGACTCACCCTGGCAGCTGGCCTCCCGCGAAACTAGTCCCGCTTCGTTTTCCCGCCACTGTCTTTCCCTCGCTTCACCCGATACGTCTTCGGCTTTGCGATGCACGCCAGCGCGTCCGGCGTCCGGCATTCCGTCTCGCCATGGTCCACCTCCACCTTGCCGATGCGTTTCGCGACGGCGACGGCGAGGGTTTTTCGAGCTTTGCGTTGCGAACACCAATGGCGATGAGTGCTCCGTTCATCGCGTGACGCACGCAGTTCTGCGCCCCGTGGAGGTCGCGTTCGATGAGCTTAAGCCGGAGGGCGAACTTCACGTCCGCCAAAGTGGCGTGCCGGGCCAGTTCAGCCACCACGTTCCATCCTGCGGCGGCCACGAACTCTCGCCCATCCGCACACCACTTCGCGGCGAGGGCTTCTGCCACGGCGGAGCTCGCGGCCAACGTCGCGAGGGCCCCGCGATGCCGCGATTTTCGCACTCCACCACCCACGCATCGAGTTGCTGGGCAGTCGCCTGAACCGGGTCCGCAACCGTCGTGGCGAGAACGCGCGCATCGTGAACACCGGAGGCCCACAGGCCGAGCGCCAGCGCGTGGTCACGCTTGATCTGCCGCGTCAGCTTGCCGAGGACGGCTTAGCTAACGCCGAATATCTTCGGGCCGACGCCGTGGCGGGCGTAAGTCTTGCGGGTCTGTGCCGAGCCGGCGGCTTCGAGTTGCTGGAGGGCTTGAGCGAGGGTCATGGCGAGTGGTTCGGGTGGGTTGGATGTAACGGTCTAGCAGGACGAACTCAAGCCCGGGGAACGGGCCATTCCTCGGTTCGCACGAACTCAATCTCGACAATCCGGCGTTCGTGCCGGAGAGTCCTTTGGTCAAAACTAACCGATGCGCACCGGACAAGAACTCATCTTAGCGACGAAGCAATATGCCCACGACAATACCGCCCGGAGTTGGTGGTATGTGCTTTCCACGGCGGGGCTGTTGCTGGCCACGCTGGCGGGGACGCTCTGGAACGACTTCCTCGCCGCGAAGCTGGTGTGCAGCGTGTTCGCCGGGCTGCTCATCCTGCGGCTGTTCGTGATTTACCACGACCAGCAGCACCACGCGATCCTGCCCCGGTCCTTTCTGGCGGAGATCGTCATGCGGGTGTTCGGCATTCTCTCCCTCAGCGCGAGCAGCATCTGGCGCAGCTCGCACAACCATCACCACAACCACAATTCCAAGCTGCGCGGCTCGCACATCGGCTCGTTCCCGATCATGACGAAGGCGCAGTTCCTCAAGACCACGCGGGGCCAACGCTTCTGGTATCTCTTCGCGCGGCATCCGCTCACCATCCTCTTCGGCTACGTCACCGTGTTCCTCATCGGGATGTGCATCACGCCGTTCGTCAACAACCCGCGCAAGCACTACGACTGCCTCATCGCGCTGCTGTTGCACATCACCATTGGCGGCGTGCTCTACGTGACCCACGGCTGGCAGGGCGTGCTGCTGGCCCAGACCCTGCCGCACTTCATCACCTACGCGATCGGCTCCTACCTCTTCTACGCGCAGCACAACTTCCCGACCGTCGCGTTCACCGACCACGCCGGCTGGACCTACGAAAAGGCCGCGCTGGACTCTTCGAGCTATATGCGCACCAGCCGCCTCATGGCGTGGTTCACGGCGAACATCGGCTACCACCACATCCACCACCTCAACGCCCGCATCCCGTTCTACCGGCTGCCGGAAGTGCTGCGCGAGATGCCCGAGCTACAGGCGGCCAAGACCACTTCCTTCCAGCCGGCGGAGATCCTCCGCTGCCTGCGCTTGAAAGTCTGGGACAGCGAGACGCAACGCATGGTCGGCCTGCCCAAGGCCGGCTGACGGCACGGGGATTGTCCCTTGACTCACTCCCGCCGCACGGGACGATGCACCATGCGTTTAGTGCTCGTCCTGTTCGCCGCCCTCCTCCTCGTCCCGCTGCCCGCCCGCGCGGCTGACGCGCTGGGCGACTACCTCCGCAAGCTCGACCCTTCCTTCGTCTGGCAGCCGGCCGAGCAGCGCGACGTGGACGGCTTCACCACCACCCGTCTCGACCTGACCTCGCAGACTTGGCGCGGGCACGTCTGGCAGCACCAGATGCTCGTCGTCCGTCCGCCGCAGGTGCGCAACCCGGACATCGCCTTCCTCTTCATCACCGGCGATGGCGATGTGGCCAAGCTCTTCAACCTCCTCAAGACGATGGCCGAGCGCGGCGGAGCCATCGCCGCCGCCGTCAACCGGGTCCCCAACCAACCCCTCTACGACGGACGCAAGGAGGACGCCCTCATCGCCTACACCTTCAACGAGTATCTCACGACCGGCGACCACGAGTGGCCGCTGCTCTTCCCGATGACGAAGTCCGCCGTGCGCGCGATGGACACCGTGCAAGCCTTCGCCCGCGCGGGCGGCGGCGCACCGCCCGTGCGCTTCGTCGTCTCTGGCGCGTCCAAGCGCGGCTGGACCACCTGGCTCACCGCCGCCGCCGACCCGCGCGTCGCCGGCATCGCCCCGATGGTGATCGACATGCTGAACATGAAAGCGCAGTTGCACTGGGCGCAGCAGGTCTACGGGCGGCAGAGCGAGCAGATTAACGACTACACCCAACTGAAGTTTATCGAGCGCATGGACGAGCCGCGCATGGTCGAACTCCGCGCCTGGGTGGACCCCTACAGCTACCGCACGCGCTACACTCTGCCGAAGCTCCTCCTCCTCGGCACCAACGACCCCTACTGGACCGTGGACGCGCTGCGCCACTACTGGAACGACCTCCCCGAGCCGAAGCTCGTCTTCCAGACGCCCAACGCCGGCCACGACCTCGCCGGCGGCAAGGAAGCCACGCAGACCCTCGCGGCGTTCTTCCAGATGATCGCCGACCGGGAGGAACTGCCGAAGGTCACCTGGACGCGGCCGGACGGCGATTCGCCCACCCTCCAGGTTTCCGTCACGCCTGCCGCGAAGACCTTCCGCCTCTGGACCGCCACCTCCCCTGACCGCGACCTGCGCAACGACCGTTGGTCCAGCGTGGAAGTCCCCTCGAACCCCGGGCGCAAGGCCGCCGCCAAGGTCGAATCCCCCACGACCGGCTACCGCGCCTACCTCATGGAAGCCGAGTTCACCACCAGGACCGGCCATTCCTACAAACTCTCCACCGAGGCCCGCGTGACGCCGGACACGCAGCCCAAGCTGAAGTAGGCCAGCACCCTGCCCGTGCCGGCGACTTGTAGTCGCCGTCCGCCGCGCACGGACAGCTTGGACGGGCTTCGCATCCCATGAAGCTGGTAGGTTCCGTCCTGTGGACGGCCTTCGCGTTTGGGGTGGAAACCCGAGGCCGCGCACAGCGCGGCCCTACCCGGCTCGTGGTCTCAGTGCGCTGGCTGCGAGCGAGGTAGCCACCCGCGCAGACTCTCCCGCCCGGTCATCGAGCGCTCGATGAAGATGCGGTGCCAGAGTTCGAGCCAGAGGAGGGACCAGAGGCGGTGGGTGTGTTGCGCTGAGCCATTCGTGTGCTCGGTGATGAGGCGCTGGATTTCTGTCTTCTTGAACCAGCCGGTCTTTACGAGGTTACCGTCGGGGAGCAACCGGTTCAGCACGGGGGCTAGGTCGGTGCGGAGCCAGTGTTTCAGCGGGAGGCTAAAACCTTTCTTGGGGCGGTAGATGACTTCCCAGGGCAGGTAGCGCTCGGCGAGTTTCTTCGGCAGATACTTTTGCACGCCCCCGCGCACCTTGAGCAGCGGGTCGAGGGAGCTGGAGAGCGCGCAGAGGTCGGTGTCGAGGAAGGGGCTGCGGAGCTCAAGGGCGACCTTCATCGAAGCCACGTCCACCTTCACCAGATAGTCGTTGGAGAGCCGCGCCATGAGGACGTGGTAGAGGTTTTGGTCGAGGAGGTTCAGTTCGGCCATCGCGGCGGCGTGCCGCTCGTAGATGTGCCACGGGCGATGCGCGCCGACCGACGCGCGGAAGGTGTCGGTGTAGAGCGCCTCGCGCTGGCGTTGGTTGAAGGCCATCGAGTAGCCGTGGCGACGCGTGGGGTCGGGGCTGGCGTGCGTGGCGAGGGTTTTGAGTTTTTGGGCAAAGCCCCTGCGCTCGGCGGCGAACAACCAGTCTTCCAACGGGCCGCGCACGAAGCCGGGAACGAAGGCGTCGTAGCGCATCGCGTGGAAGGACGCGCGGGCGATGTCGTAGCCGCCGAAGAGTTCATCGCCCCCGTCGCCGGTGAGCGCGACGGTGACGAATTCCTTCGCGGCCTTCGACACGTAGTAGGTCGGGATGGCGGAGGAGTCGGCGAACGGCTCGCCGTATTCCCACACGAGCGAGGGGAGGATTTCGAGCACGTCGGGCTTGAGGCGGATTTGTTGGTGCTCGGTTTTGTAACGCGCGGCGACGGCGTCGGAGTATTCCAGCTCGGAGAAGTCCTGTTCCTCGAAGCCGATGCTGAACGTCTTCACCGGTTTGGAGGAAAGCTGGCTCATCATCGCGACGACCAGGCTGCTGTCCACGCCGCCGCTGAGGAACGCGCCGAGCGGCACGTCGGCAATCATGCGCTTGCGCACGGCTTCCTTGAGCGCGGCGTCAATGCGCTCCAGCGCCTCGGCTTCGGTGACTTGGATTTTGTCGCGGAAGTTGGGTTGCCAGTAACGCACCTCGCGGCTGCGGACTCCGCCGGACGCGTCGCGCTCGAAGACCTTGAAGTGCGCGGGCGGGAGCTTGCTGACCTCGTTGTAAATCGTGTGGTCCGTGGTGACGGCGAGGTGGTGCAGGTAGCAGTCAATCGCCGCGTGGTTCACGGTGAGCTGCGTGCCGGGGAGGGACCAGAAGGCCTTGCTGTCGGAGGCGAAGCGGACGGTCGCGCCGTGGAGCGAGTAGAACAGCGGCTTCTTCCCGAAGCGGTCGGTGGCGATGAGGAGCGTGTCCTTGCGCGTGTCCCAGATGCCGATGGCAAACATCCCGTCCATGCGCGCGACGATGCCCTCGCCCCATTCCTCGAAGCCGTGGACGATGACCTCGGTGTCGGAGTGGGAGCGGAACTGGTGGCCCCGGGCTTCCAGCTCTTTGCGCAGCGCGTGGAAGTTGTAAATCTCGCCGTTGAACGTGACCCAGACGGTGGAGTCCTCGTTGGTCATCGGCTGGTTGCCGAGCGGGGAGAGGTCAATGATGCGGAGCCGCCGGTGGCCGAGCGCCGCGTGCCCGCCGAGCCACTGGCCGCCGTGCTCCGGGCCGCGGTTGACCATCACGTCGCGCATGGTGACGAGTTCGGATTCCGCGACGGGGCGACGGTCGAAGTGGACGATGCCGGTGATGGCGCACATGAGCGCGGGGAGTTAAGCCAAGTGGCCGGTGGGTTTCAACGCAAACGGCGCGGAACTGAGCAATTCAGCCTCCCACAGGCTTGTATTTCAAAACGGATGGATGCCGAAACAGTTTCAGAACCGCTGGGTATTGGTGCTTCACGAACCTCAGGAAACGACGTTCGAGTTTGTCCTTCACGAGTGAAAGGTCCAGATGGCGAAAATCCTCTGCTGTGCAAAGCGTTTGACTTAAAACCGAACAGTTCTTCTGGTTTCCTACGCCTTCGTTATCCGCGCAGTTGAACAGCGCGCGATTCGTCTTCGCGAGTCGATAAATCGTTTCCCTCAATTCGTGGTAGCCAGGTTTCGCGGCTTTCATTCCGGCCTTCAGCGTGATTCCCATCGGTTCTGCGTTTTGAAATGGGTTGGTAAATGGCAGGTTCAGGAACACAAAACCAAATATCTGTCCCTGGTAGGCCGGGTCGGCACCGCCTTGCTTGAGTGGCGGGATTTCATCGAACGCGGTCGGCACGAAGGGAATGAAAACGTCGAACGGGCGGCGGGAGCGTTCGGGGCGAAAGCACTCCTTCCCAAACGAACGCCTGATTAAGTCGCCGATGAATGCTTCCATTTCCTGCTGCACGCTTTCTTGCCAATTCCGAATACCTGCGAGAATTGCCGGCACCAGCGCGCTTTCGCGTTGAAGTATTCCAACGCAGGATTTGGCCATCTCAGGAGCAAGTTCGACCCGTGTTTTCAGCCGCAACGAGAGGCGGTCGCTTAAAAGTGCCCGGTAGTGGTCCAGAAGCACCGCCACGATTTCAGTGTTAGTCCAGTCGTGATGGGGAAGCGACTTCAATGCCTTCTTGAGGTAGGGAGTAAATTCTGCGAATCGCATCGGCAGGTAATCCGGGTCCGTCGGCTCATCGTCCCGGAGCGTGAAAAACACGAAGACGGAGTCGAATCCCGGATACCACTCACGCACGAACGACTTGTAACGTTGTAATTGGTCTTTGCCTTCACGCGCTTCCAATTTGTTCTCGACGAGGCAGACAAACTTGGCGTGTTCGTTCACCACCAGAAGGTCAATGTTGTAAATTTCCCGGCTGACCTCCCAATCTCCGGTGCCCAAATCGGGGAACTTTACCGCAGGCTTCTTTTTCCCCACCAGCCGCAAGAACTCGGCGAAGGGACTGATGCCAAGGCCGTGCGTCTCGCGCGGATTGAACAGCCAAGCGAAAAAGTCGGAGTGCTTGATTTCGCGCAGTCGGAGCGCCGAGAACGCATTCGGACGTGGTGCGGCTACAGACTCAAAGCCAGCTACGAAATCGACGTATTGTTGGAACAGCAACGCGAGCGCCTCAGCTGTCGGCACAGTTTCCCGCGCATCGGTCAACCGCTTCAACCCCACACAGAGTTCCGCATACGTCAGCGGGACGTAAGCGGGATCAGAAGGCGTTTCGGGCCTGAGCGTCAAGAACACGAACAAGTGCTGGTAGCCCGGAAACTCTTGCTCAACCATTTGCCGATAGCGGGCGAGCTGTCCGGAATGTTCGCCCGAGTGAATCTTGTTCTCGACCAAGCAGATGAATCGCTGGACATGGTCAACAATCAGCAAGTCGGCGCGCTTGAATTCGCGATCCACCGTCGCGCTTTTTGTTCCGTCCACGCCGCGAATGACTTCTTTCAACAACGACGTCTCACTTCCGTCGGTCATTTTCTCCGCGATGATTGAAAGGAAACCGTTCAGAAACGTTGTTCCGAAACCGTGCGTTCCGCTCGGCTCAAGCAGCCACGATAGAAAGTTGGAATGTCGCGTCTCGTAGTCAGTCGCGTTTAGGGCAGTGAAAATGTTGAAGCGGGTAAGGCGATGCTGGACGTCACCTGTGCTCCTAACCCTACTTGGCGGATTCGGGAGGTGGTGATGGCTATTTGCAGGGGTTTTCGGGGGCGAAGGCCCCGAAGTCTCCACTACAGGGCCAGGGCGGCGG
>JAYTIO010000244.1:0-6383 GCA_043731805.1 Pedosphaera sp.
CGCCCCGCTGGCCCTGTAGTGGAGACTTCGGGGCCTTCGCCCCCGAAAACCCCAGCAAATCGCCATCATCCCCTCCCGAATCCGCCAAGTAGGGCTAGCGCGTTTCCGCCCCAAAAATTTACCGCTAAACTTTCCAGCGCCGTGCTTGGGAGGGCCGCGCGTGAAAAGCCTTTCGGTTACTGTTTTTGAAGAGCCTCCTTCAACGCGGCCAAGAACAAGTTGAAATGTCCCTGATTCGTTGTTTGGAACGCCTTGAGCTGGCGAGCTGACCCAAAGAATTCCTCCCCGGTGGTAGCCTTGCCCTCGTAGGCAATGTCTTTGTCGAGAATCACTTTCCCCTCGCTGCTGGTGAGCTTGTAATGAACGGACAGCTTGCTTCGCATGGTCGCGCCAGCGAGCGGGAAGCTGGCCTCGTAAATGTTAGCTTCTAGCGCGAACGACTTACCGGTATTTCCCCCAAAATAATTGGCTCGTTTAATGACCTCCGTGAGCGCGGTTTTGAAATTCTCAGGGTTAATGTGGCTTTCGACTTTCGTAGCGGCTTTTGTGACCTTGACCTCGCCAAGAGCGCTTACGACGACGGGCCGCTCCGTGGTGTCCACCGTCTTCGGTAAGAAGGCGTAAGGTGGAAGATTTGTTGCTGCGCAGCCGGACAGCAGCGCGAGCGACGTTACGAGGATGGGCAGATGCGCGGTCTTCATGGTTTTTATTGTGTGGAAGCAGTCAGAAAAGTTTGCGGAGAAACGCCGTCTCGGTGTGTGGGACAGTTGAAGTCCCTGAACTGGTTTGCACACGGAGCCAACCGCCCTCGATGAATTCAAACTTCGCCTTGCCCTTCCTCCCGCCAAAGAGGCCCGTGCTAACGCCTTCAAATGTCCTTTCATCCGCTTGGGTGGGCTTGAAGGGAACGCTCCAAAGCGCCGAACCTTGAACATTGATTGAAAAGCTTCCGCCTTGGTCACTGGTGGGGCCGAAGCCAGCAAACCCCGACATGGACACAAAATCCATGTCCCCGCTCCGATTGACGACGGCGATTTTGCAATCGCCCGACACCGCCGTTGCTTTATCGGGCCGCTCGACAAGCCCGCGCGCGAAAAAAGCAAACGAATACATTCCGACCAAGGGGTGATTGCTCTCGGCACGTTGCTCCTTAACCAGCCGCTCGTATGTGAGGTAAGTTGACGAGTCAATTGAGTATGGAACGGAAGAGCACCCCAAAAACGCCGACGCGGTGGTAAGCGCCAAGCCCACGGGCAAGAGCGAAAGCGTTCGCCTCAACTTTTCCCTCAGCGGGTGGGAAGTAACCGCGTGATGGCCCGTTGAATCCTTCGGAGTGTTCACGCGCGATAAACTACCGTTGGTAGGGTGTTTGGAGCAACGCCAAATTTGGATGATTGCGGTGTGGTCAACTCCACGCTGACACGCCTCTTGGCAAGACTCCGGCAACTGCGGAAGCGACACAATCTTTCGCAGGAAGCTTTCGCAGAATTGTCGGGCATCTCCTACAAGTATTATCAGGCGGTTGAAGGTGGCAGAAAGCCAGACCTCCGCCTTTCCACGCTGGAGCGACTCGCCAAAGCTTACGGGATTGAAGTTTATCAGTTGCTCGGGCCAAAAAGCCCGCCAACACGGCCACGCGCTCCCCGAGGAAGTCGGTCTAGCGAATAGTGCAGCACTATCGCGGCCCGTAAGCCCGCCTCCCGCAGTTCCGCCCGTCCGCCCGCGCGGGGCAGATTCACCGCTAAATTTTCCGGCGGCGCGCGCGTCACCACGACCGCAAACGCGATGGTCGCACCCGTCGCGCAGCGCAAAAACTATCACTATCACGGCCCGCCCCTGCCGCAGTCACCGCCTTCCGCCTTCCGTTCAAAGCAGTGGTATTATTGCTCTACTAAAGGTAGCAAGAGCGTGAGTGCCGCTTGAGTGCCAAGTTTCGAGGAGGAATTCGCCTACAACCTTGAAATCGTCATTTCCACTCAAAACGGCCACTAACCGAGGAAATGCCGCCTTCCACAGTGAAAAAGAGTGGTGGTAGGACCTGGATTCGAACCAGGGAAGGCGTGAGCCAGCAGATTTACAGTCTGCCCCCGTTGGCCACTTGGGTATCCTACCAGCCAGCCGCGGGTATCACTCGCGGGTGCGGATTAAGCCAAACGCACCCCGCTGGCTCAAGTGGAATCGTGTGCGTCGGGAAGCTTTCCGCATCAAACCTGCATTCACCGTCTGGGCAACCGACTAAAACTCCGGCTCCAGTGGCGGGCGCGGGCGGTATTTCATCGCCAGCGCCATGGCGGCATCCAGCTTGCCGACGCCTTGCGTGCAGGTCGGATGGCTAAGGCTGGCGGCGGCGGCACAGACGGCAGTGAGCAGGCATTGCTGCAAATCCCAACCCTCGTGCAGCCCATAGAGGACACCCGCACAGAAGGCATCCCCGGCCCCGGCCGTGCCTGCGATGTATTTCTGCGGGAGGTTCAACGAGGATTGCCAGGAGTCCTTGCCATCGCGGGTGCGGGCGAAGCCGCCCTCGGGGAAGTGGATCACGACGAGTTCCTTCACCCCACATTGCAGCAGCGCACCGGCGGCGTGCCGGAGGGAAACCGTGTTCAGCTTTCCGTCGGGCTGGCGGATCTTGAAGCCGGTGGTTTTGCCCGCCTCGATCTCATTGAGGATGCAATAGTCCACGAACTTGAGCGCCGGGGTGACGATCTTGGTGAAGCGGTCGCTGTCCTCACTGACCGTGTCCACGCTGGTCTTGAGGCCAGCGGCCTGGGCGGCGGCCAAGAGCGCGGCGGCCTTGGTGCCAAACTTTTTGTCCTCTTTGTCCAGCGCGTCCAACAGCAGCAGGTAGCCGAGGTGGAAAATCTTTGCCTTGGTCTTGGAGAAGTCGAGTTCCTTGCCATCCCAGAGCGCGTTGGCCCCACGGCAGTGGAAGAAGGTGCGCACCCCGCCCTTCTCCTCGGTCATCACGTCGGTGTAAGAGGTGGGCGCGGCGGCGGTGGCGCGGAGGAACTTGGGGTCAATCTGGTGGCGCTGGCAGTCTTCGAGGATACGGGTGCCCAGCAAATCCTTACCCACGAGGCCCGCGCCCATGAGCGGGAAAGGCGCGCCCAGCCGGGCGAGGTCCACCAACACGTTGTAAGGGGCGCCGCCAGTGCCTTCGGACAGGCGGCTGATGTTGGCGAGCCGCTCCCGCTGCGGATACACGTCAATCATCTTGACCTGATCAACGATCCAATTGCCGCCGCCGAGCAAGCCGCTGCGTTTGGAGCCGGGTTTCGATTTCATGGTCAAGAGCTAATACTTCCGCTGCGCCTTTAGTAGGTCAGTGTGGGGGCGAGCGTAGCGGAAAGACGCGGAGCGTGTCTCCAAGTATTTGGCCCCTGCCCTTCGCTACTGCTTCGTTCCGCCCTTGCCCGCCCCGCCGGCAACACCCTCCCGGATGGGCCAGTCCGGCGACTCGTTCCGCGCCGAGACGAACAACGCCCGCGCGCGCGCCACCCGTTCGGGCTGGTCGGCGGCGAGGTTCCGCGTCTCGCCCTGGTCACTCGACAGGTCGTAAAGCTCCACCGGAGCCGCCAGCCGGCCGAGTCGGATGGCCTTCCAACGCCCGTCCAGCAGCACGGCCTGGTTGAAGCCGCGCTCATGGAACTCCCAATACAAATGCGCGGGCTTCGCCTGCTGCTCCGGCTGGCCGCGCAATGTGGGCAACAGACTCAAACCGTCGGTCGGTGCCGGGGGCTTCGCGCCCGCCACAGCGCACGCGGTCACGAGGAAGTCCGCGAACCAGCCGACGTGCGCCGAGACGCCGCCGGGCTTGATCTGCCCCGGCCAGCGCGCGAGGAACGGCACGCGGATGCCGCCGTCCGTCAGGCTGCGCTTCATCCCACGCAACGGCCCCGCCGGCTGGAACAGCTCCGGCGTGTGGCCGCCTTCGTTGTGCGGCCCGTTGTCCGAGCTGAAGCAAACCAGCGTGTGCTCATCGAGCTTGAGCCGCTTGAGCAAGTCGAAGAGCCGCCCGATGTCCCGGTCCATCCGCGAGATCATCGCGGCCTGCCCCTTGTTCTGCGGCGACCAGTCCTGGTCCGCGTAGCTGCCGAAGTCGGGCACCTCCTGCCCATTCTTCAATTCCCGGCCCGCCTCATTGTTCGCGTGCGGCGCGGTGAACGCGAGGTAGAGGAAGAACGGTTTGTCCCGCTGCTGCTCCACCCACTTGAGGCTCTCGGACGCGAAGAGGTCGTGCGAATACTCCACCTTCTCGCTCGCGTAGCCGACGCCGAAGCGCCGCGCGATGGGATTGTCCGCGCTGCCGGGGGCGACCTTGTTCCGCAGCTTCACCTGCTCCTCGCCGCGCAGGAGAAAGTCCGGGTAATAATTATGCGCGTGGTGCTGGTTCGCGTAGCCAAAGAAATAATCAAACCCCTGCCGCGTCGGCAGCCCGACCGCCGCCTCGCCCTCGTCACCGAGGCCCCACTTGCCAATGAGCGCCGTCGAGTAGCCCGCATCCTTCAGCACGCGCGCCACCGTCACGTCACCGGGCCGGAGCGACTGTGCCAGCGGGTTCGCGTTGCCCGCATTACCACGCACGCGCGTGTGCCCCGTGTGAAGGCCCGTCTTCAACACACTCCGACTGGGAGCGCAGACGGTGGAGCCGGCGTAGAACTGCGTGAAGCGCATCCCCTCAGCAGCCATGCGGTCGAGGTGCGGCGTCTGAATCAGCTTCTGCCCGTAGCAGCCGAGGTCCCCGTAGCCCAGGTCGTCCGCGAGGATGAATATGATGTTGGGCTTCCGCTCGGCGGCGGCGAGGCCCGACGCGACGAGCAGCAGCCCATAACAGATACGAAGCAACGGCATCACGATCAGAGAGAAGCGGACGGTGCCGCGCTGCGCGAGTCATTTTCGCCCCGCCGCCGCCCCCCCCCGGGGGCTTGACTATCGCCCCGCCCGGCCGCGTCAGTGCCCTGACTGCATGACCACCTCCGCAAGGCTCGCTTCCGTCCGGCCCGTGCCCGCCCGGCGGCCCCGGCGGGGCTTCACCCTGATCGAACTGCTCGTGGTGATCGCTATCATCGCGATCCTCGCCGGGTTGCTGCTCCCCGCGTTGGGCAACGCGAAGAACAAGGCCAAGCAAACGAAGTGCTACTCCAACGTGCGGCAGGTCGGGCTGGCGATGCGGATGTATGGCGACGACTTCGACGGCATTCATCCCGTCTGCACCGGTTGGGTGGATTACGGCGGCCAGACCGGGACGAACTTCCCCGGGGCCGCCCCCTACTTCGCCGCCGCCAATCTCGTCCCCGAAGCCAACCGTCCGCTCAACCGTTACGCCGGCTCCACTGCGGTCTTTGGCTGCCCCGGCGATAAAGGCTCGGCCGAGAAAAACCTGCCCAACGCCTTCCAAGGTGCCGGGACGAGCTACTTCCTCAACTACAACAACAACCACGACTTCCGCAGCAAGGCCCTCACCGGCAGCACTCCGGCCAGCGCCATCCGCCAGCAGGAAATTGACCTCAAGCCCGCGACCAAGATCATTCTCGGCGATCTTCCGTGGGCCGCCAGCACCCCGCAGACAAACCCGAAAAACTGGTGGCACAACTACAAGGGAGCCGTGCGCCACAACATGGTCTACGGTGACGGCCACGCGGAGTTCTACGAGTTCCCGGCGGCGATGACCACGTGGGCCACGGCTCCGGTCTGGGATCGCGATTTCCTCTGGTGGTGAGACGGCCACGGCCTGCGGCAACTCTCCGCCACCGGCTGGAACTCCACGAACTGAGTGGGCGCGGGCTTCAGCGCGGCCTAGTGCTGCTGCACCGCCGCCGTGATTTGCGCCAGCACCGCCGGGTGATTCGTCGCCACGTTGAAGGTCTCGCTCGCATCCAGCTTGAGGTTAAAGAGCAACGGCGGCGTGTGCTCGTCAAGCTTCGGCTGGCCGTAGGCGGCCTGCGTCATGAAATGCGCCTTGAAGTCGCCCACCCGCGCCGCCATCAGCCGCGTGCCGCGATAGTAGAAGTAAGCCTCGCGCTGCACCGTGCCTCTGCCGAAGAGCAGCGGCCGGATGTGGAGGTCGTCAATCGCGCGGCCGCGGCAACCGCTGGCGAGACCGGCGAACAGCTCGTTTTCCACACCGATTGGAAAGGCGAGCGTATCGCCTTGCCGCGGCCTTCGCCCCGGCGATGAAGCTGAGGGGCGTGGAGGAGATTCGTTTTGCGCCCGGGATGTTCCAAGCGCAGGTGGATTCGTTCTTCTCCTGCGCGTTCGTGTTCTCGGTCACGAAAGAGCAGGAGCTAACCCTACTTGGCGGATTCGGGAGGTGGTGATGGCTATTTGCAGGGGTTTTCGGGGGCGAAGGCCCCGAAGTCTCCACTACAGGGCCAGGGCGGCGG
>JAYTIO010000245.1:0-5992 GCA_043731805.1 Pedosphaera sp.
CGGTGGCCGGGGTCGTCCACCAAGCCCGTGCGCACACACCACGCGCGCCAGAGCGGGAGCGTCGCGGCGGTCGCGAGCGCGCCGCCGAGGAGGGCGAGCAGGTAGGCGACAGTCATGGGAATGGGGAATGGGGAATGGGGAATGGGGAATGCGCTGCGGCGCGGGTGGTAGGGTGCGCTGTCCTCAGCGCGCCGGTTGGGCGCACGGATACAACCGCGGCGCGCTGGGGACAGCCGCGCCCTACCCGCTTCGGAGCGGACAGCGCGGTCGGTCTGGCGGCCAGTTTCATTTCGTCCGGGCGGCTTGGAGCCGCAGATACAGCGCGTGCAGGTCGTCCACCATGCGCTGGACGGGGAACTGGGCTTGCACCAGCGCGCGGCCGCGTGTGCCGAAGCGTTCGCGGAGCTCCGGTTGAGTGATGAGGTCGCCCAGTTGGTGCGCGACGGCTTCGACGTTGCCGGGCTTCACGAGGTAGCCAGTCTCGTCGTCTAGACACACTTCGCGCGCGCCGTCGCAGTCGTAGGCGACGATGGGTTTGCCCGCTGCCAGTGCCTGTGGGAGCACGCGGGCCAAACCTTCGCGGCGGGAGAGATGCGCGACGGCGTCCATGATGCCGAGGTAGCTGGGGACTTCCTCGGGGCGGACCAATCCGGCGAAGATGAAGCGCCCCCGGAGCGGTTGGGCGCGGGGATGTTCCTGGATGAAGGTCTCGAAGTTGGGGCGCAGTGGGCCGTCACCGACCAGCAAGAATTTCAGTCGGGGAAACTGCGGGACGAGGTGACTGGCGGTGGCGATCAAGTCCGCGTGGCCTTTGTGCTCGAAGAGCCGCGCGATCTTGCCGACCACGAAGTCTTCCGGGCGGATGCCGAGCTTCGCACGCAGGGCCAGGTCGTTGTTCGCGTTGAGGAATGGCTCCAGGTCGAAGCCGCTGAAGATGCGGGTGTATAGCTCGGGGCGACCGATGCCGGCGGCGAGGTATTGCTCGGTCATTGCGTTGGCCACGGAGACGAAGTGCGTGGTGACGCGGCCCGCGCATCGCTCGGCGGCGCGGAAGGCGAAGTTCGCCAGCGGGCCCTGGAACGGGCCGAAGCTGGGGCCGTGGATGGTGTGGACGATGACGGGCACGCCCGCCGCGTGCGCGGCGAGGCGGCCCAGCACGCCGGCCTTGCCGCTGTGGGTGTGGACGATGTCGGGTCGCTGTTCGCGGAAGCGGCGGGTGAGCTGGCGGAGGGCCAGCCAGTCGTGCCACGGCGAGACGGGACGGATGAGTTCGGGGACGAGGGTGAGCAGGCCGGGGATGGCGACGACGCTGGCTTCGAGGCTGCCTTCTGGGCCGGTGGTGGGGCCGGAGAGGAGGCTGACTTCCACGCCGGGCTTCGCGCGCAGGCCCAGGACGCTGGCGATGGTGTTCTCCTGCGCCCCGCCGACAATCAGCCGCGTGATGACGTGGGCGACGCGCATGGTCAGGTAGGGTGAGACTCTGTCGAACCCCATTTGCCGACGCAGGAGGCGCGAGCGCAGCGAGCATCTCGGCGAGTCGCGCCGGCCTCCGAGATGCTCGCTGCGCTCGCCTCGCTGCGCTCGAATTGGGGCTCGACGGAGTCTCGCCCTACCGGTTGCGGTTCACTTTCCACCGCCCAGCTCCTTCAGTCGCTGCTGGACGAGTTTGGTTTCCGGGGCGTCGGCGGGGGCGAGCCTGAGGCCGGCTTCGTAGTGCTTGCGGGCGTCGGCGGTCTGCTTGCGTTGCCACGCGATTTCGCCGAGGCCGAAGTGGCCGTTGTGGGTGGTGGGCGCGAGTTCGATGAGCTTGCGGTAGTCCTTCGCAGCGTCGTCGAGGCGGTTCAGGTTCATCAGGGCCATCGCACGGTTCAGGTGCGCGCCGGAGTGGTTGGGCTGGAGTTCGATGAGCTTGGTCAGCGGCGCGAGCGCGGCCTCGAACTGTTTGAGTTGGATGTGGAGGCCGCCCTTGTTCACGAGCGCGCGCGGGTTGGTGGGCGCGAGCTTGAGCTGCGCATCGGTGTAGGTGAGGGCGTTGGTGAAGCGGCCGGAGAGTAGATAGATTTCCGTGAGCGAGTCGAGCAGGGGGAGGTCGGCGGGAAACTGCTTGAGCGCGTCTAGGAACGCCTGCTCGGCCTCGGCGGGTTTGCCTTTCTGCGAGAGATACAGCGCGTCGAGGCGGAGGATGGCGGCGGCGTTGGCGGCGAGTCCGGCGCGCAAATCGGGCCGGGCGCGCGCGGTGTCGAGCGCGGCCTTGGCGCGGTCGGGCACGCCGAGGGCGATGAAGGTGTCGGCCAGCATGAGATGGGCGGCGTGGTTGGTGGGCGCGAGTTCGGTGACGCGGGTGAACTGGATGATGGCCTGGCGCGGCAGGCCGGACTGGCGGTAGAGGTGGCCGAGGGCGAAGCAGAAGTTCGGCTCGTCCGGCGGGCCGTGGCGGGCGAGGACGGCGGGCCAGTGCTGGTGAACGGCGAGGAGTTCCTGCGCGATTTTGGCGGGGTTGCTGGCGGAGGGTTGGCCGGTGAGGCGGGCTTCGCTGAAGTCGCGGTTCAGAACGGCGACGAGGTTGGAGGGGTTGAGTCTGAGGGCCATGGCGAAGCGCGCGGACACTTCGTTGGTCGGGCTGCCGGATCGCAGCAGCTTCACGCCCAGCTCGTTGGCGATGGAGGAATAATAGGAGCGCAGGGTCTGCAAGTCGGGGGAAGATTCCACCTTGGCTGTATCGGCGGCCGGCGGCTGCCAGACCAACACATCCTTCGGGGCCCAGCTCAGACTCAAGCGCCGGGCTTCCGAGGACAGCGGCGGCGGCACGATTTGATTCGTGCTGTAAAGGTGCAGCGCGCTGACGGCCCCGAGCGGTTCGGCGTAGAGATTTTCCAGATACATCGCGGGCAGCGGCGGGTGGAGCAGGAAGACGTGGTTCGAGCTGGTCTGCGCGCCGAGGAAGCTGGCGATGGCTAGGGGCGGGATGACCTGCGTGTCGGGCGTCGCGCCCGGGTCGGGCCAGCGGCCGGCGTGGCGGCGCGCAAGCTGGCGATGGTAGCGGGTGAGTTGAAGCATCCGCGCGTCGAGCAGGAGGTGGGGCGAGGACTGGCCGTGGAACTGTGCGGCGACGAGCAGCAGGTGCGTGGGTTGCTCGCTGAGGGCGAGCGCGCCTTGGGCGGGCAGGGGCTTGGTGAGTTGCGTGGCAAACTCACGGACGGCGGGGCCGTTCTGCGCGCGGACGGACGGGAGGTTCTTCATCACCAGCCAGCCGGGCAGCGCGACGAGGCCGGTCCAGAGGAGGCAGAGGGTGACGAAGTTCAGCGCCTTGCCGAGCGGGCTGGGCTGTTGCCTCGCCTTCGCTTCCTTCGTCCCGCAAAGGAGCAGGAAGTAGCCCGCGCAGTAGCCGATGACCAGCGCGCCGAGGTAGTAGAAGAGCAGCATCGCCCGGCCGTCGCCGAGGGCGCGCGGGCTGAACGCCTGGTCGAGCGTCATGAACACACAGCCGGCGAGGAAGAGCGCGTGCAGGAGGCGGAAGAGCAGGTTCGAGAGGAAGCTGCCGGCGGCGCTCACGTCGCCGAAGGTCGAGGACCAGCGCACGCCGATGAGCGCGAGCGGCAGGAGCGTGACGCAGGCGAGGAGAAGGACGCGGCCCTTGGGGCTGAAGAGGAGGAGGTTTTTTTGCGCGCCGAGTTCGGCCTGGAGGAACTCGCCGAACCCAAAGCCAAACTCTGGCGAGGCGGTGAGCGGGTTGAAGAGGTAGAGCAGCAGGCCCGCGCCACCCCACGCGGCGAGGCGTCCGAGGAAGCGGAGGCGGAAGAACTCGCGGCCCTTCACCCAGACCAGCGCGGCGAGCAGGAACGGCGCGAAGCCGACCATCGCCCAGTTGTTCGCGAAGCCCAGGCCGCAGGCGAGGGCGAAGCGGGCGACCCACTGGTCGTCGCGTTCTTGGCGGAACTCCAGCAGGCACCAAATCACAGCGGCGAAGAGCAGGAGGTCGAGTGCCTCGCCGGTCGCGGCGGTGGCGTGTTCCCAGAAGGTGAGTTGGAGGCCGCAGGCAAGGACGGCGAGGAGCGGTGGCAGCCAGTTCGCTGGGATGGCGAGGAGGCTGTTGCCCTCGCGCAACAGCGCGCGCTGGTCGCGGGTGCGGTCTTGCGGGAGGAGTGCGACGCTGCGGGCGAGCAGCGCGAGCGTGAGCGCGGAGCAGAGGGCGGCGAAGGCGTTGAGGGTGAGGAGTTGAGCGCCGGCGGGCAGTGCCTTCACCGGCAGCATGAGCAGGTGGTAGAGCGGACGGCCCAGCTTCGGATTCCACCAGTCCCACCCCAGAACCTGCGCGGTCAGGCCGAGGCTGGGCAGCGTGACCCAGTTGGCGAGGGTGGCGAGGTAGAGGATGACGGTGCCCGCCGCCGCCAACCACGGGAGGAGAGACAGGGTGAAGTTGCGCGGCGCGGAGGGCGAAAGCGGATTGTCCATAGTGCAGAACCGGCGCGCAGAATACGGACCGGGCGGGCAAGCGACAAGGAACTTGCAGGCGTCGACGTTGGCCTGTCAGCCGGGCAATTGGCCAGCTCCAGCTCAGTGAGTCGGTGGTTCATCCGCCCCAGTCACCCGGACCGCGCCCAGCAAAACAGGCGTCCCGAGGACGGGACGCCTGTTCGCTGAAAGGGGCGATGGTTACTACTTCGCGGCGGTTGCGGCCGTCGCGCGGTTGAGCGCGAGGGCGAGGCGGGACTTCTTACGGTTGGCGGTGGCGCGCTTGACGACACCCTTCTTCACGGCTTTGTCGAGGACGGAGATGGCGGTGCGGAGGGCGGCAGGCGTGGTCTCCGACGGGGTGGCGACCGAGGCGCGGAATTTCTTCACGGCCGTCTTGACCTGCGTGCGGACGATGTTGTTGCGGTCTTGTTTACGCGCGCTATTGCGCATACGACGGGCGGCTGATTTGGTGTTCGGCATATCTTTTTCGTTTAAGAGGAGCGCACCCTAGCGAATGGCCGTTCGTTGTCAACGGCTTGTTCGCCGGTTACGCCCGGCCGCGTCGCAGCCGCACGCGGCGCGCCTCCCCCCCCCCCCTGCGTGTCGGTCCGGGAAAAATCCACGGCCCGCAGCGGGGCGGCGCTCCGTGACTTTGCAAAAGCTGGCTTGCCCATGAACGCTTGCGCCGCCCGCCCAAACTGCCTGGGGAACGTCCGCAGATACTTCCTCACCAGGAACAGGTTCGCACTCGCCAGGTCACTGTTCCCGGACGGACTCAGTTCCTTGAACAGCCTGTCTTGCAACGTGCCCTTCATCCGTTCCACGCGGCCCTTGGCTTGCGGACTGTTGGCCAGGATCAGTTCCACTCCCTACTGCTCCATCGCGCGCCCAAGCTGTGTCTGCGGCTGCTTGCCGGCCAATTGCTACGCGATGCTGGGCGCTCACTTGCACCGGCGGAGGTCCCGGTCCACATACAGGCTGGCTGGCAAGCCATGTTTCCTGATCCAGCCTTCCAGCACGTCTTAGCTGGCCCGCGTCGTCTCTTCCTCAAAGAAGCGCGCCCGCATCCGGTGGGTCGCGTCGTCCACCATCACCATCAGCACGCACTTGGGGGGCGGCCCTCGAACCAATCGTGGTGCGAGCCGTCCAGCTGCACCAGCGCCCCGAAGCTGGGCTTGCGTTCCCGCCACTGCCGGTGCGCCGGCTGGTGCCGCCGCACCGCGTGCTGGCCCGCCGCCAGGCGCCAGGTCCGCGTTGCCGCCGGCCTAATACCGCTCCCAGATGCGCTTGCTCTGGCGGTAGCCCACCAGCAGCTCCGCCGCCTGCACCACGGTCAGATCCCCGTCCGTGACGCTTGCCATGATCGTCAGGCGCACCCGTTCTTTCCGGCTCATTATTACTGTCTCCATGTCGTTGGCGGGTTGCGGTCGCAAACCCTCTAACCCTACTTGGCGGATTCGGGAGGTGGTGATGGCTATTTGCAGGGGTTTTCGGGGGCGAAGGCCCCGAAGTCTCCACTACAGGGCCAGGGCGGCGG
>JAYTIO010000246.1:0-4139 GCA_043731805.1 Pedosphaera sp.
AGCCACGCCCGCAGATTGGGGGCGATGGGCACCAACCGCCGCCGGCGCGTCTTGCTCTTCGCCGCCGTCACCTCGATGTAGTCGCCGCGAATGTCCGCCGCGCTCAAGCGGAACGCCTCCGCGCTGCGCAGCCCCGAGAAATAGCGCACCGCCAGCGTGCGGCAGAACGCCGGGTGCGACTCCCGCGCCGTGGCGAGGATGCGCCGCACCTCCGCCGGCGTGTGGAGCGCGGGCGGTTTGGGCAGGCAGCGCGGCGCATCAATCGGCGCGGCGGCATTGCGCGCGAGATACCCGCGCCGCACGGCAAAGCCCAGCAACGTGCGCACGTCCGACAGGTAGGATTTCACCGTGCGCGGTGACACCTCGAGGGCCGCGAACGCGGTCTCCAGCTCGCGCGTCGTGACCGTGGCCACCGCCCGCCGGCGCTGCTCGCGGAGCACGGAGTTGATGGCGGTGCGCATCTGCCGGAGATAACGAACCGAGCGGCCCGCGCGCTCTTTGGCGGTGGTGAACTCATCGAGCAGCTCGCCGACGGTGAGGGCGGCATCGGGCCGCGCCGCGCCATGCAGGGCGGTGAAATCGAGAATCAATTGCGCGGCCTCGCGGAGCTTATCCAAGTGTTCCATGTGCGTGCGGGTGACTGTTTTTGGGGGCCTCGAATTCCGTTTCCTTAGTGTTAGTTGGTCGGGACGACAGGATTTGAACCTGCGACGTCTTGGCCCCAAACCAAGTGCTCTACCAGGCTGAGCTACGTCCCGAGCCAATGCGCTTCATTGTCCATGCCCGCCGGCTTGGCGCAACCTTCATTTCACTCGCCCATCCGCTGCGGGCGCAACTTGACACAAACTCCATAATGAAGGCGCTTCGCTGTTGGACCACCGCGTCACATCCGCGACCCCGTCTCACTTTTCAAACGGCGTTTTCTTGATGTTGCCGCTGCAACTGTTAGGCCACGGGCGGCTGGCGACGGCGGCGTTGGTGCCGCTGGTCAGCGCGCTCTACGAGGAAGGGTGGAGCGCCCTGATGAAAGGCTTCCTGCCCAGCCTCAAATTCAAGAAGAAGCGGCGGAAAACGAGCGCGTGGAAGAAGCGCTACGAACCGGCGCGCACGACCTTTGCGCGGCTGTTGAATGTGGACGTGCTGGGGCTCAAAGCGCGGCGCGTCCGGTGCGATCAGTGCGGGGACCTGAACCTTTTTGAACTGAGGGATGAGTGGGAAAAACGGCTCCAATCGATCTTGGCGCCGACGAAGGTGCCCCGCCGTCCTGCACCGGGAAGTGACCGCGAAACTACACTCCGAACCGAACTCTCAAGGGTGAGTCACCCCTGCCTGCCGACTCAGAATCCTTCAACGTGTTTTTTTCATGAGGCAGCGGGTCCCACACCAACTGAATCGCCACTGCCGTCGTCAGCCGCCGCAGATAATCCGTCCGGGAAATCTCCGTCCCCCCCAACGGCCGCGTCGCGGGCGTGACCATCTGCGTGTCGAACAGCGTGAAGCCCTGCGCCCGCAGCCGCCCGACTAGGTGGAACAGCGCCACCTTCGAGGCATCGTCAGCCCGGTGGAACATGGACTCGCCGGCAAACAACCCACCGACCGCCACGCCATAGACCCCGCCGACCAGCTTCCCCGCCTGCCAGCATTCGACGCTGTGCGCGTGCCCGGCTTCGTGCAGCGCCGTGTAGGCCGCGATGAACTCCGCCGAAATCCACCCGCCGGGCCGCCGCGTCTTGGCGCACGCCGTGATGACCTCGCGGAAGGCGCGGTCGAAGGTGACTTCAAAAGCCCCCTTCCGCACCGTGCGCGCGAGGCTGCGCGAGACATGGAACTGGTCGAGTTCAAAGATGCCGCGCGGGTCCGGCGACCACCACGTCACCGGGTCCGCCGTCCACGGGAACAACCCGCTCCGATACGCCAGCACCAAGCGCGGCACGGACAGGTCGCCGCCCACAGCGACCAAGCCCGCGTGCGGCCCGCGCTTGACTGCATCGTGCGCGTCGGGGAACCAGAGCCGGTCGTCGAGGAGAGCGGGGAGCGGGGACACAGTGTTCAGTGTTCAGTGTTCCGTTGGAGGGCGATGGGCAGTGACTGAAAACTGAATACTGAACACTGCTAATTTCCTCCACCCACCGCCTCCAACAACCGCGACTGGAAGAACGCGCAAATCTCCATCGCCACCACCGAGTCGAGTTGGCCGGCCATCGCCAGCGGCGCGATGTGCTCTGGCCGCCCCAGCTTCACCCACAGCCCCACACGCACCTCGTTCAAGACGCGCAACAGCCAGTCGAATTGCACTGTGGTCAATCGCACCTGGAACCCGCCCTTCACCTCCGCGAAGCGCCCCTGCTCACCGAGGAACGCGTCCATCAGCCGCTGGTGTTCCACGCGTTGCTCCGCCAGCGCCTCGGCTAAGGCCAACTCGTGCTCGGCCAGCTTCGCCTCATCGCCGCTCTTCGACAGCGGCCCGATGGGGCCGTTGCTCACCGGGAACATCTTCAGCACATGCGTGAGCAACGCCCGCTCCCGCTTCGCGACCTGGAAGACATACAACCCGTCCTTGGCCTCCACGAGCTTCACTCCGCCGGCTCCATCGTGGCGTGCAGCTGATACTTTTGCAGCTCATGCACGTAAAACTCCGCGCGCTCCATCGTCTCGCGCACCAGCACGCTCTTGCCCGCGTTATGCACCTGCATCATGTGGAACTCCGCCTTTTCTTTCTTCCACGCGAAGACCTGCTGGAAGACGTGCGTGACGAAGTCCATCAAGTTCACCGGGTCATTCCAGCAAATCACGAGGAAGCCCGGGTCAAGGTTCTCCTTCGACTCCGTCTTGTCCTCGCGGAAGGTATCCGGGGCAACTTCCGGCAGCTCAATCGTGGTCGGCACGTCCGCAGCATGGAAGGCCACCGCTGAATTTTCAATCCCTCCGCCCATCCAAGCCCCGTGACTGCCCCCACCATCTCGCGACTCGTCCTCGCCACCCTGCTCCTCGCCACCCTCACGGCACGCGCCCAAGACAAACCCGGCTTACTCCTCCTCAACCGCCCCAAGCCCGCCAAACCCGCCGCCGCCAAGTCCGTCAGCACCCTCGCCCCGACCAACTCCCCGGCCCTCTCCGTCAAAGACATCGCCGCTCGCGTCAAACCCTCCCTCGTCACCATCACCTTCACCGGGCGCGACGGCTCGGTGGACGGCACCGGCTCCGGCTTCGTCGTCGCAGCCGACGGCCTCATCGCCACGTCCCTCCACGTCATCGGCGAAGCCCGGCCCATCAAGGTCCAGTTCGCCGACGGCCAGAAGTTCGACGTCACCGAAGTCCACGCGTGGGACCGCCGCTCCGACATGGCGCTCATCCGCATTGACGCGAAAGGCCTGACGCCGCTCCCGCTCGGCGACTCCGACACCCTCGAACAAGGCGCGCCCATCGTCGCCATGGGTAACCCCCGCGGCCTCGACTTCAGCATCGTCTCCGGCGTCGTCTCCGCGCGCCGCGAGGTGAAGACCGGCGAGCTCGACGCCGACGCGATGATTCAACTCGCCATCCCCATCGAGCCCGGCAACAGCGGCGGCCCGCTCCTCGACCTCCAAGGCCGCGTCCACGGCATTCTCACGCTCAAGTCCGCCCTCACGGAAAACCTCGGCTTCGCGATGCCCATCAACGCCCTCAAGCCGCTCCTCGCCAAGCCCAACCCCGTCCCCATCGCCCGCTGGCTCACCATCGGCAACCTCAACCCCCGCGAGTGGCAGCCCCTCCTCGGCGCGCGTTGGTCCCAGAAGGCCGGCCGCGTCTCCGTCGAGGGCCTGGGTAAAGGCTTCGGCGGTCGCGCCCTCTGCCTGAACCAGCGCGAAGTCCCCACCGTCCCCTACGAAATCGCCGTCACCGTGAAGCTCGAGAACGAGAGCGGCGCGGCAGGCCTCATCTTCTCCGCCGACGGTGGCGACTTGCACTACGGCTTCTATCCCACCGCCGGCCAGCTCCGCCTCACGCGCTTCGATGGCCCGACGGTTTACTCGTGGGCCATTCTGAAGACCGTTCCCTCCCCCCACTACCGCGCCGGCGACTGGAACACCATCAAGGTCCGCGTCGAGAAGGACCGCCTCCTCTGCTACGTCAACGACCAGCTCGCCATCGAGTCCGAC
>JAYTIO010000247.1:0-10723 GCA_043731805.1 Pedosphaera sp.
CTCAGCTCGACGGCGGTCTATGGCGAGGAGACGACCGACACGCGCATCACCGAGGACACCGCGCCGCGCGCCGCTTCCTACTACGGCATGGCGAAGCTCGCGTCCGAGCTGCTGCTGCGGAAGACGGCGGAGCAAAACGACCGAACTTCGCTGCTCTGCGTGCGCCCGCCGCTCATCTACGGACCCGGCGACCAAGGCGGCTACGGCCCCACGGGCTTCATCAAGTCCGCGTTGCGCGGCGAGCCCATCACGCTCTGGGGCGACGGGACGGAGCTGCGCGAGTTCATCTACGTAGCCGACGCGGCGCGGGCGTTGGGCGAACTCCTTTTCCACGCCGCCACGGGCGTGTTGAACCTCGTCAGTGGTCGCAGCCACAACTACCTCGACGCCATCGCCGCCGTCGAGGCGTGCGCGCCGCTGCGGCAGCCAGTCACGCAACGCCCGCGCTCGAAGGGCAAGGCCGACCACGGCTTCGACAACGCGCGGTTGCGTGCGCTGCTGCCGGGCTTCGAGTTCACCAGCTTGAGCGAAGGCGTGCGGTCAACGGTCGAAGCCCAGCGCTCCACCACCACCTGATTTCGCCATGAGAAGCTGTCTTTCCTGCCAGGCCCCCGCCGTGGAATTGCTCCGCGACTTCGGCCCGCATCCTATCTGCAACCGCTACCTCACGGCGGCGGACGCGCCGGAGTTCTCGCACCCGATGGTCATCGGCCAGTGCGGCGCGTGCGGGCTGGTGCAGACACTCGACCCGGTGCCGGCGGCGGAGCTAGTGCCGGCGGTGGATTGGATTGCTTACAACGAACCGGAGGGGCACCTCGACGCCGTCGCGGAGACGCTGGCGGGCTTGCCGGGCTTGAAGCCGGGTGCGGTGTGTGCGGGCGTGAGCTTCAAGGACGACACGCTGCTCGCGCGTTTGCAGAAGCGCGGCTTCGCGACGTGGCGGCTGGACATGGCGGGCGACCTCGGCATCACGAAGCCGGGCTGTGGCGTCGAGTCCATCCAGGCGCGGCTCGACATGGCCCGGGCGACGGCGGTCACGGCGCAGCGCGGTGGCGCGGACCTGGTCATCGCGCGGCACATCCTAGAACACGCGCACGACTTGCGCGGGTTCATCGCGGCGGTGCGGGCGCTGGCGAAGCCCGGCGGCTACGTGGTCTTCGAGGTGCCGGATTGCACGCTGGCGTTCGACCTCCAGGACGTCACGACGCTGTGGGAGGAACACGCGGTCTATTTCACCCCGGCGACTTTCCAGAGCACCGTGACCACGGGCGGCGCGGCGCTGGTGAACTTCGCGAGCCATCCGTATCCATTCGAGAACTGCCTCGTCGGCGTGACGCAGACGGCGGCGGACGCGCCGGTGGTGCTGGCGGGCGAAGCCCTCGCCGCCGAGCAAACGCGGGCGCGGGCCTTCGCGGCGGCGCTGCCGGTGCGGCGCGACGAGCTGCGGCGGTTCCTCGCGGACTTCCGGGCACGGCACGGGAAGATTGCGGTGCTGGGTGCGGGGCACTTGGCTTGCACGTGGCTTCACCTGCTCGGGCTGGCGGAGTTCGTCGAGTTCCTCGCGGACGACAACCCGCACAAGCAAAACCATTTCCTCCCCGGCGCGCGGCTGCCGATTCGCGGCTCGGCCAGCCTACTCACTGAGAACATCAAGCTCTGCCTGCTCGCGGTCAGCCCCGAGGCGGAGCCCAAGGTCATCGCGCGCAACCAGGAGTTCGTCCAGCGTGGCGGGCAAATCGCCTCCATCTTCCCGGCGAGCCGGAACGCGCTTGTCATTGGGAATCCCGCTTGAAAAGGTCTGGCCTGTGAACCTCAAGTCCTTCAACGCCGAAGTGGTGTTTGCCGCCGACAGCATTGTCCAGATTACTGGCGCGGACGTCACGGCGTTGAAGGCCGAAGCGGCGCAGAATCCCCGGCGGCGCAAGCGCATCTGCGCGCACCCGGACAGCGGCGACCGGCTGCATGAGATGTTCATCGTCCACGAGCGCGGCTGCTACGTGCGGCCCCACAAGCACCTCGGCAAGTGCGAGTCGCTCCACGTCCTTGAGGGCACGGCGGAGGCGGTTTTCTTCCATGAGGACGGCTCCGTTCGCGACGTGGTGGCGCTCGGCGAGTATCGCTCGGGGGCCGCGTTCTTCTACCGCGTTGGCGAACCGGCCTATCACACGCTGCTGATTACTTCGCCGGTGTTTGTGTTTCACGAGACGACCAGCGGGCCGTTCCGACGGGAGGACACGGTCTTCGCGCCGTGGGCACCGACAGAGGACCAGCCCGAGGCGGTGGCGGCCTTCACCCAGCGAGTGAACGAAGCGGTGTCCGCCTTCAAGGGCAGCCGCCTCACGGCCAAGTAACTTTCTCCTGATGAGCCAATCCTGTTTCCGCCGCACCACCTGCCGCCTCTGCGACAGCCCGCAGCTCGACCTCGCGTTGCAGTTGAAGCCCACGCCAGTCGCCGATGGTTTCGTGCCGGCGGCGCTGAAGGACACGCCACAGGAGCATTTCCCGCTCGACCTGTTCCTCTGCCGCGCCTGCGGCCACGCGCAACTGCTCGACGTGGTGGACCCGGAACTTCTCTACGGCAACTACCTCTACACCACGTCCACGTCGCTCGGGCTGGACCGGCACTACCAGCAATACGCCGCCGACATCGTGGCCGTGGCCAAGCCACCGGCCAACGGGCTGGTGCTGGAGCTGGGCAGCAACGACGGCACGTTGCTGAAGTGTTTCCAAGCGCACGGGCTGCGGACGCTGGGCATTGACCCGGCGCGCGAAGTGGCGCGGCGGGCCACGGAAGCGGGCGTCGAGACGCTGGCGGAATACTTCAGCACCGACCTCGCGCGCCGCCTGCGGAGCGAGCGCGGCCCGGCGGACCTCGTCGCGGCGAACAACGTCCTCGCCAACATTGACCAGGTGGGCAACGTGTTCGACGGCGTGCGGGAGCTGCTCGCGCCGGACGGGGTGTTTGTGTTCGAGACGGGCTATCAGTTGCCCATCGTGGAGAAGCTGCTCTTCGAGACGATTTACCACGAGCACCTCGACTACCACTCGGTGAAGCCGATGCAGAGCTTCTGCGAGCGGCACGGCCTGCGGCTCTTCGCGGCGAAGCACATCCCGACCAAGGGCGGTTCGCTGCGTGGCCTCGTCTGCCGCGATGACAGCACGCGTGCGACGGACAGCTCGGTCGAGGAACTCATCCGGCTGGAAACTGCGGCGGGCATCCACGCGCTGCCGACTTATCAGGCCTACGGCGCACGCATCGAGAAGTTGAAGCAGGACTTGCTCACGCTGCTGCGCGACTTGCGGCGGCAGGGCAAGGTCGTCGCCGCCTTTGGTGCCGCGCACGCGGTCACGACGCTGACGCACCACTTCGAGATCGGGGAGTTCCTGAGCTTCGTGGTGGACGACAACCCTCGGAAACACGGCACGTTCAGCCCCGGCTATCACACGCCCGTGCTGCCGACGCAGGCGCTCTACGAGCGGAAGCCGGACTACGTGCTGGTGCTGGCGTGGCGCTTTCTGGAGCCGTTCCAAAAGAAGAACCAGGCGTATCTCGACCAAGGCGGGCGCTTCATCGTGCCGCTGCCGGAGCTGCGCATCCTCTGAAGCCGCGCGCTGCCATGAAACCGAAAACTCACACGTTGGTCGTCGGCGGGACGCGCGGGATCGGCCGGGAGGTCGTGCGTCATTTTGTGCGCCTCGGGCACAGTGTCTCGGTGTTGGGCCGGCGGGCTTCCGCTGAAGCGGGCGTGAGCAGTCATGTCGTGGACTTGGCGGCGAAGGAAGCGCTGCTGACTGCGCTCGCCGAAGCGGTGCAGCAGAACGGCCGGCTGACGAACCTCATCTTCCTCCAGCGCTTCCGGGGCGAGGGCGACGCCTGGCAGGGCGAACTGGATGTGTCCCTGACGGCCACGAAGATCATCATCGAGCGGCTGGCCGGGGAATTTAGCCGGCCGAAAAAGGCTGCGGGCGGTGCCATCGTCATCGTCGGCTCCAACGCTAGCCGGCTCATCGCAGGCGAGCAGTCCGTCGGCTACCACGTCGCGAAGGCCGCTTTGCGGCAGATGGCGCGCTACTACGCTTGTTCGCTCGCCCCGCTGGGCATCCGGGTCAATTGCGTCACGCCCGGCATCGTGCTCAAGGACGAGGCGCGGGAGTTTTACCGGAAGCATGAGCCGCTCCACGCGCTCTATCGCCGGATCACGCCGCTGGGCCGGATGGGTGCGCCGCGTGACATCGCCGACGCCATTGGGTTCCTGTGTGGTCCCGGGTCGGCCTTCATCACCGGCCAGGAGCTCGTCGTGGACGGCGGACTTTCACTCCTCTGGCAGGCCAGCTTGGCCAATGAACTGACGTTTCCAAAATAGATAGGATGAACGACACCCTCTACGGTTATTACCGCCAGCAAGACGTGCTGCCCACGGTCGGGCATTTCCAGGGCGAGGCCGACCTCGTGGCGCACGAGGAGCACCGCCGCCGCCTCTTCACCGACAAGCTGCTGTTGCCGCCGCCGCTCTTCCGGGGCGCACGCCTGCTGGAGTTCGGACCGGACGCAGGCGAGAACTCGCTGGTATTCGCGCAGTGGGGTGCGGATTGCACGCTGGCCGAGCCGAATGAACGGGCGCACGCGACGATCCAGAGTTACTTCGCGCGCTTCGCCCAGGGGCACAAGCTCCAGCAGCTCCGCCCGGAGGATGTGCTTCAGTTTCCGGTGCCCATGTGCGAGGCGGAGCGCTTCGACGTGGTGGACGCCGAGGGGTTCATCTACACCATCCTCCCGTCGCGAGTGTGGCTGGACAAATGCGCGCAGCTGACGCGCACCGGCGGCTTTCTGGTGATCTTCTACTGCGAGGCCTACGGCGGGTTCATGGAGCTGATGCTCAAGGTCATTCACGCCCGCTACCGCGAGCTGACCGGGCTGGCTCCGCAGCCGGCAGCGGCCCAACTCTTCCAGCCCAAGTGGGACTCCATCCCGCACAAGCGCCGGATGGAATCGTGGACGATGGACGTGCTGGTGAACCCGTTCGTCCGCCTGAAATACTTTCTGGAGCCGCGCACGCTGTGTGACGAGGCGCAGGCGGCGGGTTGGAGCCTGTATTCCTCCTGGCCGCACTACGCGGACACGCTGGACGTGCATTGGTTCAAGCGCACGCTGCCGCCGGAACAACTCGCGCGGCTGCGGGCGGACTACCTGACGCGCAGCCGGCTGAGCCATTTGTTCGGACGGAAGCACTTTCTCGCGCACGTTGAGCCGGACTTGGAGCGGGCCTTGTGGGAGCTGCTGACGCTCACGGACGGCTTGATTGACGGCTACGAAGCCACCGCTGCCGAGCATTGTGTCCGGCACCTGGCCCGACTGGAAACACTGCTTCAGTCCGACGCGTTGATCGCGGACGCCGCCGACCGTGAGGCTTCGCTGCAAACCGTGCGGAGTTACCAGCGGCTCTTTCCCATCCTGAGCGCCGGCAAGGCCGAGGCCATCACCGCGTTCTGCCAAGCCGACGCGGGCTTCATCCGTAGCTGGGGGATGCCCTCGCACTTCGCGGTGTTCCAAAAGCGCGCCGCACCCGGGCCCGCATGAACCCGCCCCCGCTCTCGGTCATCGTTCCGAACTACAACCACGCGGCACTGCTGCCGCATTGCCTCGACGCGCTGCTGGCACAGACCGTCCAGCCGCTTGAAATCATCGTGGTGGACGACGGCTCCACGGACCACAGCGTGGCCGTCATCGAGGGCTACTGCCAGCGGCACCCGCACGTCCGCCTGCTCCGCAACGAGCAGAACCAGGGCGTGGTCGCCACGGTGAACCGCGGGGTGGACGCGGCGCGGGGCGAACTGATCTTTTTCGCACCGGCGGACGACACCTCCCACCCGACGCTCATTGAGCAGTCCCTGCCGCTCCTGCAGGCGCATCCGCAGGCGGCGTTCAGTTGCGGCATCAGCGATTTCCGCGAAGTCGCCACCGGCCTGCACTGGCACACGGGCGTGGGCATGGGGGCGCAGCCTGGCTACCTCTCGCCGGCGCAACTGGTCGCGCTGGGCCGGCGCGGCAAGCTACACCTCGCGCCAAACACCGCGGTCATTCGGCGCGCGGCCTTCCTCCGCGCGGGCAAGTTCCATCCCGAACTCCGCTGGCACACGGACTGGTTCGCGTTCTACACCGCCGCCTTCCGCCAGGGCGTCTGCTTCATCCCCGCGCCGCTCGCGACCTTCTACGTCCATCCCGACTCGTATTACAAACGCGGTCGCCGGCAAGCCGACGTGCATCGGCAGGTGCTGATCAGTTTGCTCGACCACCTCACCCGCCCCGACGGGGGCGACGTGGTGAACCAGGTGCGCGACAGCGGCGAACTGTATCTCTTCGGCTGGCCGATGCTGCGGCTGGTGTTGACGCGCCCGGCAGGCCGGCGCTTCCTGACGATGAATTTCCTCCGGCGCTGCGTCTGGCACGCGACCAAGCTGTCGGTGAAGGAATTCCTCCCCACGCCGCTGGCGAATCTCTACTTCCGGCTGGCGGGCTACCGCGCCAAGGGCAAGGGCGCCTGACCCTCAGCCCCGCTTCCGCGCACTGATCCAGTAAGCGCGGGACACGAGCGAGCCGGCGATGATGGTGAAGGGCAGCAGGCGCTTGAACAGGAGCCCCAAGCCTTCGCCCCAGACGGGCCGCTCCACGCGGATGGAGTCGTAGCCAAGCTCCTTCAGATGGGCGGTCAGTTCACTACCCCGGAAACCCACCTCCTGGGTCCGCCAAATTTTCGCCGACCGGTGGCAGATGAAGGTGTGCAGCGTGCTGGGCTCGCTGAAGAGGAAGAGCCAGCCGCCGGGCTTGATGCACTTGTCCGCCGCCGTCAGGGCCTCGCGCCAGTCGAAGACGTGATGCAGCGCCTCGTAGCAGAACGCCGCGTCGTAGGAGGCCGGCGGCACATGCCGATGCACCTCCTCCATCGGCGTGGCGAGGAATTTCAGCGAGGCGGTGATGCGCTTGACCTTCAGCGCCTCGACGCGGCTCTGCGACTGCGCCGTCTCCGCGTCCGAGATGGTCGTCCCGGTCACCTCGTAGCCGCGCACGGCCAGAATCTCCGACAGCCAGCCGCCGCCGCAGCCCATCTCCAGCAGCTTGGCGGGCACATGAACGCCGCAGCGATCGAGCGTCTCGATGATGCGAATCAATTCGCGGGAATGCTGCGGGAAGAGGCGTTGGTCCGACCAGGGCTTGCGCATCGCATCCTGAAGGATGGCGTCCTTGGTGGAGAACTCGATGCGCTCATACTGCGTGCGTTCGCTTTCGAAGGCGACCTCACGCGGCGGACGCTGGGGCGGAAACTCACCGCGCCCGTAGTCCGCGAGGATGAGGTAAAGGTTGGCCAGAAACTTGTTCTTCAGGCTGCCGCCGAGCTGGATGTCGCTCGGGTTCGCTTCATGCAATCGCCTGCCGCTGCGCAGCAGAAAGCTCTCGGCCACGGCGCTGGAGAGCTGTTGCGGCCACGTTGGGTGCGGGCGTTGTTGGTGCATCCGCCCGGCAGTCTGGCAAACCGGAACCGCGCAAAGCAAGCTGGGTGCTCGCACCGGCCGGGATGACGGGGCCAAAACGCGTGCCGGGGCGCGGCGCCGAGATGGGGGATTTCCCCGATAGGCTCGTGCCTCCTTGTCAGGCACGCTACGGCCGCGTGAGGGGGCGATAATTTTGCCAGTCCGTGTGGACCGGCCACGGGCGGGAGTGTGAGCAACGTGTGCCACTCCCGCCCGTGCTTTTTCATCGCTCATTTGCGACGTCGAACGCGGCCCGCACCAGCAAGGACGCCGGGCACGCCGGCGGCGGCGCAGCCCCGGGGAATCCCAGCTCGCCGGAGATTGTTTACAGGGGCTTGCGCCGCGCCGCGTCCAACGCCGGTGCATTGGTTCTACCAGCGGTCTAAGATAACCGGGATGTTCTCCCGCAGCGTTCCGGTCTTGTTGGCTTTGGCCTTCGTGTGCGCCGGGGTCGCAGCGGAGGTGCCGACGAGGAAGTTCTTCGCCCAGCACTGCACCGAGTGCCATGACGCGGAGACGAAGAAGGGGAATCTCGACCTCACCGCACTCAAGCCGGACCTTGCCGACTCCGAAACCTTCGCGCGCTGGGTGAAGGTCCACGACCGCATCGAATCGGGTGAGATGCCGCCGAAGAAGAAGGGGCGTCCGCCCGTGGCGGACACGGCGGCGGTGGTGAAGGCGTTGCGCGCGTCGTTGCGCGCGGCCGAGCAGGTGAAGCTCGCGGGCACCGGGCGCACCGGGCTGCGACGACTCACGCGCGCGGAGTATGAGAACACCATCCGCGACTTGTTCGACATGCCGGGCATCGCGCTCCAAGGCAATTTGCCCGCTGACGGCTCGGCGCATGGCTTCGACAAGAACAGCGACGCGCTGGACATCTCGCACGTGAACCTCGCCAAGTATGTCGAGGCCGCCGAGCACACGCTGGAGCTGGCCACCGCCACGCGCCCGACCGCGCCGACGCGGCAGTATCGCCGCATTTCGCTGATGAACGCGGGCGGCTTCGTGACGCACGTCGTGTTGAATGGCGATGGCGTGATGCTCAAAAACAAGCAGCCGGACCCGGACTTTCCGCCCGCCGGCGAGTGGACGCATGTGGACCAGGGCGCGCACGAGCGGCTCAACATTTTCACCACGAACAGCAGCCCCGGCCTCTTCCGCCACGAGGACGAGTCGCTCAGTCCCTACTTCATCGAGCACGTCACGATTTATCCCGGTCGCTATCGCGTGCGCACGTCGGTGTTCGCGTTTCAATGGGACAAGGGCAAGGTGCTCCCCGCGCGCGGCACGGAGGCGGCGCGGCTTTCCGTCGTGCAGCTCACCGGCGACGGGCGCGGCGGTCAGCATCCGAGCTACGTCTTGGGCTACTACGATGCGCCGTCGTTGGAATCGAAGGAGCACGAGCTGGTCACGTGGCTGAACCACAATGAAATCATCGGCTTCAACGTGGCGTCGCTCGCGCCCGCCGCGAACTACGCGCGCAAGGGCCACGCGCTGTCGTTCACCGGGCCCGGCATCGCGTGCGACTGGCTGGACATCGAGGGGCCGCTGCACGACGTGTGGCCGCCGGTCGCGCATCGCGTCCTGTTCGGCGAGTTGCCGCTCGCTGAGTTCGATGCGAAGGCGAATCCCGGCGTGACGCCGCCCGCGCGCAAGAAGGTCCGCCAAATCGGCGCGGGGAAGAATCGGCCCGACCCGGAGCCGGGCTTGTGGGCCGTGCGCAGCGAACAGCCGCTCGTGGACGCGGACAAGTTGCTCGCGAGCTTTTTGCCAAAGGCGTTTCGGCGGCCCGTGTCGAGCGAGGTGCGGAAGGATTACGTGGCGAAGGTCGAGGAGCGTTTGAAGGCGGGCGATTCCTTCGAGGCCGCGATGCGCTGGGCCTATCGCGCGGCGCTGTGTTCGCCGGACTTTCTCTACCTGGTCGAGGACCGTGATGGGGACACTCTTGTCCCCGAGTCCTCGTTTCAAAATCGTGCGGCAGCCAAGCCCGGCATCGGGGACAAGGGTGTCCACGTTACGGCGAACGCGCTCGCCAGCCGCCTCTCCTACTTCCTCTGGAACTCCACGCCCGACGCGCGGCTCACAGAACTGGCCACATCCGGCAAGCTCCGCTCTCCCACCACGCTGCGCGCAGAAGTCGAGCGGCTGCTGAAGGACAAGAAGTCCGAGCGCTTCGTCGAGGATTTTCTCGGCCAGTGGCTCAAGCTGCGCGCCATCGCCGCGAACGACGCGGACAAGAAACTTTACCCCGAGTTCAACCCGTATTTGCAGGACTCGATGGTCGCCGAGACGCGCGCCTACTTCCGAGAGATGCTGGAGAAAAATCTCGATGCGCGGCATCTGGTGCGCTCGGACTTCGTGATGGTGAACGAGAAGCTCGCGAAGCATTACGGCATCGCGGGCGTGACCGGTTCGCAGATTCGCCGCGTGCCGCTGCCGGCGGACTGTGCGCGCGGCGGCTTCCTCACACAGGCGGCCATTTTGAAAATAACGGCCAACGGCACGACCACCTCGCCTGTGCCGCGCGGAGCGTTCGTGATGGACCGCATCTTCGGCCAGCCGCCCGAGCCGCAGCCGCCGAACGTCGCCGCCGTGGAGCCGGACGTGCGCGGCGCGACGACCATCCGCGAGCTGCTCGACAAGCATCGCAACAACGCGACCTGCGCCGGCTGTCACGCGAAGATTGACCCGCCCGGTTTCGCGCTGGAGAGCTTCGATGTCATCGGCGGCTTCCGCACGCGCTACCGCTCCATCGGCGAAGGCGAGCCGGCGCCGCGCGGGGCGATTGATCCGTTCATCGGCATCAAGTTCACGCTGGGGCCGAAGGTGGACGCGAGCGGCGCGCTGCCGGACGAGCGGAAGTTCGCCGGCATCCGCGAATTTCAGGCGCTCGCCGCCGCCGACGCGACGCTGCTGCTGAAGAACCTTGCGCAACAGCTCGCCATCTACGCCACCGGCCGCGAACTCGCCTTCAGCGACCGCGACCAAATCACTGCGCTCGTCGCCAGCACGCAGAAGCAGGGCGGCGGCGTGCGAACGCTCATTCACGAACTCACGCAGAGCCAGCTTTTCCAGACCCGATGAAGCCAAGCTATGAAACGCGTTTCTAAACTGATTCTGCGGGAGAATTGGTTTGCCAGCCAACAGGACTTTGAATGGTTTCGGAAACGATTCCCTTCAGACGTTTTTCGAAGCT
>JAYTIO010000248.1:0-1638 GCA_043731805.1 Pedosphaera sp.
GCGGGCAAATACGAAGTGCGCCTCGCCTACAGCCCCGGCAAGACCCGCGCGCAGAACGCCCCCGTCACGGTGTTCAGCGCGGAGGGCGAGAAGACCGTCCGCGTGGACCTACGCGACGACCCGCCCATCGAGGGCCGCTTCGTCTCGCTCGGCCAATATCGTTTTGAGCAGAACGGCGCGGGCTTCGTCATCGTCGGCACCGAAGGCACGAAGGGCGTCGTGACCGCCGATGCCGTGCAGTTCGTCCCGGTCGGGCAACTCGCTGAGACCACCGCCCCGGCCGACGCGGCGAAGAAGGACAAGCCTCGCGACCCGGAAAACGTGAAGAAGCTAGAGGCCGAACTGAAGAAGCTAGAGGCCGAACTGAAGAAGCTAGAGGCCTCCGGTCCGAAGCGCCCGATGTTCATGTCCGTGAAGGAGGAGAACGCCAGCGACACCCAAATCCACGTCCGCGGCAGCGTGAACAACCTCGGCGCGAAAGTGCCGCGCGGCTTCCTGCAAGTCGCCAGCTACGGGCCGTCGCCGAAGGTTGCCGAGAAGGAAAGCGGCCGCCGCGAACTCGGCGACTGGCTCGCCAGCCGCGACAACCCGCTCCCCGCCCGCGTCTTCGTGAACCGCGCGTGGACCTGGCTCTTCGGCACCGGCCTCGTGCGCAGCCCCGACAACTTCGGCACCACCGGCGACGCCCCGACGCACCCCGAGTTGCTCGACCATCTCGCCGTGCGTTTCATGGACAGCGGTTGGTCGGTGAAGCAACTCGTGCGTGAAATAGTTTTGAGCCGCGCGTATCAGCAAGCGTCCGTCGGTTTGGCCGGCGCGCAGCTCGCCGCCGGTTTGGAGGCGGACCCGGAAAACAAGCTCTTCTGGCGCGCAAACCGCCGCAAACTCGACGCCGAGGCCATCCGCGACACCGTGCTCCAAGTCAGCGGCCAACTCGACCTCGCGCAAGGCGGCTCGCTCCTCAAGCCCGGCACCAGCGCCGACTACAACTATAAGCACACCGACACCCGCCGCAGCGTTTACTCGCCCGTCCTGCGCAACTCCCTGCCGGAGCTCTTCGAGGCGTTCGACTTTGCGGACCCCAGCCTCGTCGTCGGCCAGCGCAGCGATAGCACCGTCGCCCCGCAGGCGCTGTTCATGATGAACCACCCGTGGGTGATGGAGCAGTCGCAGTCCGCCGCGCAAAAGCTGCTGGCCGGAAAACTCGCCGATGACCGCGAGCGCGTCGCCCGCGCCTACCGCCTCGTGCTGGGCCGCGTGCCCACCGACGGCGAAGTCACGCTCGCACTGAAGTTTCTCCCCGCCGAATCCGCCACCAGCGAAGCGGCCAAGCGCACCGAAGCCTGGGGCCGCTTCTACCAAGCCCTCTTCGCCTCCGTGGACTTCCGCTACTTGAACTAAGCCGTGGCTCTTGATTCATGCCCCTGAACTTCGCATGGGACCGACCCAAAGCCAGTGCCAACCTGCGGAAGCACGGCCTCAGCTTCGAGGAGGTGGCGGCGGTCTTCGCCGACGAATGTGCACTGACCATCCCCGACCCGGACCATTCGCTGGTGGAAGCGCGGTTCATTCTGCTCGGCACCTCGTATCGCGCTAAGATGCTCGTTGTCGTCCACACCGAGCGCGGTGATAGTATCC
>JAYTIO010000249.1:0-1989 GCA_043731805.1 Pedosphaera sp.
GTTGAACCAGCGGAACTCGCCGCCCGCCTGACGCAACGGCTCCCAATAGCGGTCCGCCAAATCTTGCGAGCCCCACGCGTCCACCACCACATACACCTCCACCCCGCGCGCGCGGGCCGCCAGCAGCGCGGCCAGAAACTGGTCTCCCGGCTCCCCCGCGCTGAAGGTGTAAGTCTCCAGCCGCACCGAGTGCCGAGCCGCCGCGATGCCCGCGAGCATGGCGGCAAAGGCTTCGTCGCCGTTGCGGAGCCAATGAAACGAGGTGTGGTGGAGGGCGTCAGCCATGTGTTGGCGGCCCGGAGCCTAGCAGCGTCAGGGGGCCGCTGGCGAGCGCGGGAACTGGGTTTCGGCCGCGGCTTGCCACCGAACTCTATCCCGACCGGCCTGGGCCGAGTTTTCGCCGGCAAGATCACTCGCTACGCCAACGATTATTCTGAACTGTTCGGAGCCGAGGAGGCGACCGACGACGGAGGGAGATAATTCTTCCACCGTGCGGCGAGACGTTGCTACGGTGCATAGAAGCGCTGACCTAGAAAGCCCCGTTCCTCCAACTCGCTCGCCGCACCGCACCAATCCCCCCCTCCCCTAGCCTCCATGAGCACACCGCCGGAAAGTTATTCCCAGTTTGGCGAAGACCTAATCGTGCGGGAGTTTTTTGAGCAGCGCAGCGACGGCTTCTTCATGGAAGTCGGAGCCAATGATCCGGTGAAGTTTAGCCAGACTTGGTTGCTGGAGCGGTGCGGGTGGACCGGGTTGCTGGTCGAGCCGCTGGCGGACCGATGCGCTCGCCTGCGCTCGGGGCGGCCGCGCAGCCGGGTGCACCAAGTCGCAGTCGGCGCGCCCGCCCAGCGCGGGCCAATGGAGTTGCAGGTGCCGCCCGACGATATGTTCGCCTCCCTGTGTCCGCGCGATAAGGCACCGACGGCGGTCAAGACCGAGACCGTGCAGGTGAAGACCTTGGATGACGTGCTGGCCAGCGAGGGGGATCCGGTGGTGGATTTCATCTCGATTGATGTCGAAGGACTCGAACTGGAAGTCCTCCAAGGCTTCGCGTTGACCCGGCACCGGCCGCGACTGCTGCTCATGGAAGATCATCTCAAGAGCCTCGCCGTCCACGCCCACCTCACCACCCACGGTTATGAACTGGTCAAACGCACGGGGTGCAACAATTGGTATGTCCCGGCCGGCACGCCGTTCTCCTTCACGACCTGGACGGAACGCTTGCAATTGTGGAAGCGGATGCGGCTGAACACGCCGTGGAACATCGTGCGTCGGCGGCTCGTCGGCGCGTGGCGTGGCCGGTCCGCCTGAAAGCTCAGGGTTTGGCTCATGTTCGCGCGGCGCATTTACCTTCAGGATTTCATCGGCCTCGCCAACCGCTTGGAGGCCCTGGCCCTGGCCTTCGCGCTGCGGGCCGCGCATGGCCACGAAATCCGCCTGGACTGGCCCGAGTCGGACGCCTTATCAGTGGCGGACACAAGCCGTGGCGGACCGGGCTTATGGGGGCGCCTGGGTGCGGTCAAACTCCGACAGTGTTCGCCGGAGTTGTTCCCCCAGCTCAAGCAGCAGCGGAACATCATTTTGCGCGGGCTGTTTGGACCCGAGCCGGAACTCCAGGCGGTGTATCCGACGCTCGCGAGCAAGCTGTGTCTCGCGCCGCCGCTGCGGGCAGCGGTCCAAGCCGCCTTCGCCGAGCTGGGCCCGCACCCGGTGGTGGGGGTCCACGTCCGGCGGGGCGACTTCTCCGAAGCGGACCCCGAGCGTTACGATGCCATCGCCCGCCGACATCCAGCCGTGCCGCTGTGGTGGTATGAGCACGCGATGGAACGGATTTTGGCGCGCTCCCCGGAAACGCGTTTCCTGCTCTGCTGCACGGGCGACCCGAGCCTGCTGGCCCACTGGCGGAAACGGTTCCGCATCGTCGAGGTCCCTGCCGTCAGCCCTTATACTTACAAGGGAGCGGACCACGCTTCGGCCCGGCACCCGGTC
>JAYTIO010000250.1:0-12615 GCA_043731805.1 Pedosphaera sp.
TGGTGACGTTCAAAATCACGGAGCGCAACCGGATGCAGGACTTGATTTATCCCGTGCTCAAGGCGTATCGGCAGGCGGTGCCCACGAAGTTCGCCGCGACGGACCCGCTGGTGGTCACGCTGCCCAAGTTGACGCCCGAGGCAGGCTCGACGCCCGATGCGGTGCTCGCGAACGGACTTTGGAACGCCCCGACGACGCAGGCGAAGCTGACGTGGGATGCCTCAACCTCGCCAGATGTGGTTCAAGTTGAAGTGCGCTGGAGTCCGGGTCCGACTTATGACGCCGCGAACGAGGTGGTGCTGGCCAATCTCGCCCCGACGGACCCGCGCGAATACTTCACGACGCAGGGTCTCGTGGCGATAGGCGACGTGAGCAACTTCAAGATTTATGTGCTGACCGCGACGGGGAATGAACGCGGGTCGAACACGGTGAAGATTACCCGGACGACGTAGTTGGGCGGGTGGGCGGCTAGGAAAGCACCGCGCGCGCGTTCGACGTGAGCGGAGTGAAGGTGGAGCGACACGGCGCACTACTTTCCCCTCGCCAGTTCCAAGCCGCCTTTGCAGCATCGCCCATCATGCAACGCCTCCTCGCCCTCTTTGCGTCTCTTTGCGTTCTTTGCGGCCAAGCCTTCGCCGCCGACGCCCCGCCCATTCGCGTGCTCGTCTGGGACGAGCAGCAGGCCGCGCAGAAATCGGCTTACGACGGCGGGTTCCTCGGCGACACCATCGCCGCGCATCTCGCCAAGCAGCCAGGGCTCAAAGTCGTTTCCGTCAACTTCGCCATGCCGAATCAAGGGCTCTCGGACGCCGAGCTGGACGCCGCGCAGGTCATCGTCTGGTGGGGCCACCAGAAGCACGGGCTGGTCGAGCCGGCGCGCGTCGAGGCGGTCGTGCAACGCGTGCTGGACGGACGGCTCGCGCTCGTCGCGTTGCACTCGGCGCACTGGTCGCGACCGTTCGTGCGCCTCATGCAGGAGCGCGCCAAGGCCGATGCCATCGCGCAGATCCCCGCCGCCGATCGTGCCACAGCGAAGTTCGAGTATTTCAACGACAACCCACTCGGCAAGGTGCCGCGTCGGGATGCGCCACTGACGCCCGCGCTTCGCCACGAGGACGGCGTGTGGAAGCTCACCTTGCCCGGCTGCATCTTCCCCGCCTACCGCAACGACGGCGCGCCGGGCCACATCAAGACCTTGCTGCCGGACCATCCCATCGCGAAGGGTCTGCCGGCGACGTGGGACATCCCGCAGACCGAGATGTATGACGAGCCGTTCCACGTGCCCGCGCCGGACGCGGTGGTCTTCGAGGAGCGCTGGGACAAGGGCGAGTGGTTCCGCAGCGGCTCGCTCTGGCAGGTGGGCAAGGGCGGTGTCTTCTACTTCCGCCCGGGCCACGAGACCTTCCCGGTGTTCAAGCAAGTGGAGAACTTGCGCGTGGTGGAGAACGCGACGCGTTACCTCGCCGCGCAACTGCCGGCCGACGCGAAGGCCGCTCCGCCCGCGAAGGCCAAGGCCGCCGCGCCCTCGGGTCGGCTCGCGCTGCCGCACACGGAGAACTTCACGGTGGCAGGACGCCCTGCCTTCCTCTATCTGCCGCCGCCCGAGAGACGCACCTCGCCGCAGCCGTGGATTTTCTACGGCCCCACGCTCGCGCCGTATCCCGACCAAGGCGAGCGTTGGATGCACGAGCAGTTCGTCGCGGCGGGCATTGCCGTGGCGGGCGTGGACGTGGGCGAAGGCTACGGCAGCCCGAAGAGCAACGCGGTCTTCGACGCGCTCTATCGCGAGCTGACGGAGCAGAAGGGTTTTGCCGCGAAGCCGTGCTTGTTCGGGCGCAGTCGCGGCGGCTTGTGGACGAGCAGTTGGGCCATCGCGAATCCGGCGCGCGTCGCGGGCCTCATCGGCATTTACCCGGTCTATGACTTCCGCACTTATCCGGGCATCGCGAAGGCCGCGCCGGCTTACGAGCTGACGCCCGAGCAACTCACCGCCCGCGCCGCCGAGTTCAATCCCATCGAGCGCATCGCCGTCCTGGCCAAGGCGAAGGTGTCCGTCGCGCTCATCCACGGCGACGTGGACAAGGTCGTGCCGCTGAAAGAGAACTCCGCTGAACTCGTGCGCCGCTACCAGGCCGAGGGTGCGGGCGACCTCGTGAAGCTCATCGTCCTCGAAGGCCAGGGGCACAATATGTTCGAGGGCTTCTTCCACTCGCAGGTGCTGGTGGACTTCGCCATCGCCAAGGCGAAGGAGGGGGCGAGGAAGTGAGGGGCGGCACTGCCATTTTGTGTCGGGCCGGAGCACTCGCCGCCGCTCTCCCTCACCCCGGCCCTCTCCCGCTGGGAGAGGGAGCCACCTCGGCCGCCGCTCGTCTACCCGAGCGCACTCACCACTTCGGACGCGGACTGCAATTCCCCCTCTCCCAGGGGGAGAGGACCGGGGTGAGGGAGAAGAGCCACGAACGTCCATTTGCGTCCGCCATCTAACGACTTCCGCCATGACTTTCCTTCGCCACCTGCTCTACCTCCTCCTCGCCACCACCGCCCTCGCTGCGCCGAGGCCCAACGTCCTCTTCATCATGGCGGACGACTTCCGGCCGGAGCTCGCCAGCTACGGCTCGCCCGCTGTCACGCCGAACCTCGACCGGCTCGCGAAGCGCTCCGTGCAGTTCGACCACGCCTACTGCCAGCAGGCCGTCTGCAACCCGTCGCGCTCCTCCATGCTCACCGGCCGCCGCCCGGACACGCTGCGCCTCTGGAACAACGGCACCCACTTCCGCGAGCTGAACCCCGACGTGACCACGCTCCCGCTGTGGTTCAAGGACCACGGCTACACGAGCCGCTGCGTCGGGAAGATTTTCCACAACTGGCACACGGAGGTGAAAGGCGACCCCCGCTCGTGGAGCGCGCCGGAGTTCCTCCACTACGCCAACCACGGCGCGGACGACGCCCGCGTCACCGGCCCGCTGCCGCCGAACACCGCCTCGCCCGCCCCGCGCACCTACACGTCCGTCCCGCTCTACGAGTGCCGCGACGTGCCGGATGAGGCTTACTACGACGGCCGCGTCGCCGCCGAGGCCGTGCGCGTGCTGGGCGAAGTGAAGGACCAACCGTTCTTCCTCGCCGTCGGGTTCTGGAAACCGCACGCGCCCTTCAACGCGCCCAAGAAATACTGGGACCTCTACGACCGCGCGAAACTCCCGTCGCTCAACCCCGCCCGGCCCACCGGCGCGCCGGACATTGCCTTCCACGACGGCCGCGAGCTGCGCGGCGCGCCGCCGAACCAAGTCACGTTCACGCCCGCGCAGGCCGCCGAGATTCGCCACGGCTACTTCGCGAACATCAGCTACCTCGACGCCCAGCTCGGCAAGGTGCTCGACGCGCTGGACCGCAGCGGCGTGGGGGACCGGACCATCATCACGTTCGTTGGCGACCACGGCTATCACCTCGGCGAGCACACGCAGTGGGGCAAGACCTCGAACTTTGAGTATGACGCGGGCGTGCCGTTCTTCATCGGCGCGCCGGGGCCGTGCGCCACCGGCAAGTCCACGCGCTGCTTCGCCGAGTTGGTGGACCTGTTCCCGACGCTGGTGGACCTGTGCCGCCTACCCAAGCCGCCGGGTCTCGAAGGCATCAGCCTCGTGCCGACGCTCATCGAGCCGACGCGGCTGACGAAGCGGGTCGCTTTCACGCAGCACCCGCGCCCGGCTTACTACGACCGCGAGCCGGACAAGCAGCCCAAGGCGATGGGCATGAGCGTGCGCCTGCCCGCTGGCCGCTACACCGAGTGGCGCGATTGGAAGACCGGCGAGGTGATGGGCCGCGAGCTTTACGACAGCGCCCAGCAACCCGCCGAGCTGCACAACCGCGTGGATGACCCGCAGTTCGCCAAGCTCCGCGCCGAGGCCGAGGCGCTGCTGCGGAAGCAGTTCCCGCTGGTGAAACACTGACAACGCCCGCCCGGTGTGCTGGACTCCCGCCATGCTCTGGCGCGCTGGCCGACACGAGTTCCACTTCCCCCGCCCCACGCTCGTGATGGGCGTGTTGAACGTCACGCCGGATTCGTTTTCGGATGGTGGCAGGTTCAGCTCCGTCGAGGCGGCGCTGGAACGAGCGACGCAGTTGCTGCGCGAAGGCGCGGACCTGCTCGATGTGGGCGGTGAATCCACGCGGCCCGGGGCCACGCCCGTCTCGGCGGAGGAGGAAATCCGCCGCGTGGTCCCGGTCATCCAGCAGCTCGCGGCGCGGGTTCAGGTGCCCATCTCCATTGACACGCAGAAGCCCGAGGTGGCGCGGGCCGCACTGCTGGCGGGCGCGAGCATCGTCAACGACATCGCCTCGAATCGCACTGACGACGCGATGGCGCGGGTCGTGGCGGAGTTCGGCGCTGGCTACGTGGTGATGCACATGCAGGGCACGCCGCAGACGATGCAGCGGCAGCCCGCCTACGCCGACGTGGCGGGCGAGGTGGACGCGTTCTTCGCCGAGCGGCTCGCACGGTTGGAGCAGGCGGGCGTGCGACGGGAGCAGGTGGTCTTGGACCCCGGCATCGGCTTCGGCAAGACGCTGGCGCACAACTTGGAATTGCTCGGCGCACTGCGGCGCTTCGCCCGGCACGAGCGGCCCGTGCTGCTGGGGGTTTCGCGCAAGTCCTTCCTCGGCCAACTCACCGGGGCGACCACGCCCGCCGAGCGCCTGCCAGGCGCGCTGGCCTGCGCGGCCCTCGCTGTGCGCGACGGCGTGCAGCTCCTGCGCGTGCATGACGTGCGCGAGACGCTGTGGGCGGTGCGGGTGGCGGAGGCGGTCGTGGGAAAGTAATTAGTAGTCAGTGTCCAGTTAGGCACCGGCGGTCGGTTGCTGAACTTTAATTACTAATTATTTCCCCGCCTTGCCGCCGCGATGGGTTTCCACTACTCCTCTCGCACGATGCGTTCCCACTTCCTGCTGTTCCTCACCGCCGGCTGGGTGCTGGCGACCGCAGCCGGGGCGGCAGACCGCTTCAGCGTGGCGACTTACAACGTCGAGAACTACCTCGACGGCCCGGTGCCGGGACGCACGGCGAAGCCCGCCGCAGCCAAGGCCCGCGTGCGGGACGCGCTGCTGGCCCTGCGCGCGGACGTGGTCGCGTTCCAGGAAATGGGCAGCACCAACGCGCTGCTGGAGTTGCGCGCCAGCCTGGAAGCGGGCGGCCTCGCTTACCCGCATTGGGAACACATCTCCGGCCGGGACACGAACATCCACGTCGCCGTCCTGAGCCGCTTCCCCATCGTCGCTCGACGACCGCACACGAACGACAGCTTCCTGCTGAATGACCGCCGCTTCCGCGTGAGCCGGGGCTTTCTCGAAGTGGACCTCCAAGTCACGCCACAGTTCCAACTCACGTTACTCGCCGCGCACTTGAAGTCAAAACGCCCGGTGCCCGAGGCGGACCAAGCTGAACTCCGCGAACAAGAGGCGCGGCTGCTGCGCGAGCAGATTGACGCGCACCTCAAGGCAAACCCGAACGCCCCGCTCCTGGTCTTGGGCGATTTCAACGACACGCGCGACGCCAAGCCCGTCCGCGCCGTCATCGGGCGCGGGCGGGCCGCGTTGGTGGACTTGCGCCCCGAAGAAGCGACCCGCGCCGCGCCGGACGCCCCGTTGGTCCGCACGGCGGCCAACATCACCTGGACCTACTTCTACAACCGCGAGGACACCTACTCGCGGTTCGATTACCTGCTGGCGAACCGTCCGCTGGCCAGTCGCGTGGTGCCGGAGCTGACCTGTGTTTTCACCCTGCCGTGGTGGCGGGAAGCCTCGGACCACCGCCCGGTGCTGGCCACCTTCTCGACCGGCGATTGATCAGCGCGAAAGGGCGCAAGACCGCAAAGCAAACGGCTGTGAGCGGTGGAGGTTTCGCGCGGCGCAACCGCTTGGCGTTCCCGGTGTTCTTTCGCGGCTCCTCCGCTGGCTCCATTCCACCCGAACTCGGAAGCGCCTTGGAGGAGAACGTATCGCTGCGGAACGGGCAGATGGTGCGCGGCGGTGGCCGATTTACGGGGCGGCAAATTACTTTTTCTTCGCCGCCCACGCATCCCACTGGGCGCGGTATTCGGCGGTCATCGGGGTGAAGGTGAGCTTCACTTTGGGGAGGTCCGCCTTGAGCTTGGCGAGGTCCTCGGGGGAGAGGGCGACGTCCTTCAATTCCAGCGTGGTGAGGCCGGGGATTTCCTTGAGCCGGTTGAGCCCGCCCGGGTAGGTGAAGACGGAAAACTCGAGTGAGAGCTTGCTGAGTTTGGGAATCGTCACCAAGGAAGCGAGAGCGGCATCGCTGAGGTCCGCGTAACCCTTCGCCCAAAGGCGCACGGATTCCAGCGCCGGGTGGTGCTTCAGCAGCGCAGCGAATTGGTCGCTGGCGGCACCGTGCTTCAAGTCCACGCGCTGGAGCTTCGGCGCGGTGACGGCCTCGATGCAAAATGCGCCGTCGCTCGAAAACACCTCGAGGGCCGGATGCACGGAGAGCGCGGCCTTGGCCTCGGGCGTCGGCTTGGTGATGTGCAGGGTGTGCAGGGCTTTCAACGACTTCATCTCGCCGAACTTGGCGGCGCCATGGCCCGTCACCAGGGAGCCGTTCACCGTGACCGTCACGGGGTCGAGCGCCACGAGCCGCAGCATGCCAGCATCGTCGAGGGCAGCGCCGCTGAAGCTGAAGGCGCGGGCGCGCAGGGCGGCGATGGCCTCCCATTGCGGGGCGTTCAGGGGCGACTTGGAGTCCACGCTCAGGGTGAGCCCATCGGGCTTGCGGTCGGCGAGGGTGGCCTTGGCGGACGTCAGGACGGCCGGCACTTCGGGAAGCGGGGCCGGTTTGTTCTGCGCGTGGGCGGCAGTGAGTAGCGTGGTGCCGAGGAGCAGCACAGGAAGCAGTGCGGAGTGGGTCATGGTGGGCAGTGAGATCAAGGGCGGAAAACTACTGGCTGACGAGCAGCGCTGTCGGCTCGGCGGTGATCTTCAACCCGGGAATGGTGAGGAGTCCGCGGGCGTCGGCCTGGCCTTCGCCACGGGCGCGGCCGAAGGTCCACTTGTAGGTTTCGCCGGGCGCGAAACGCGTGTTCTGAATTCGGCGCAGGGACACATCCGCGCTCGCCTCCTTGGGGATTTCAAATGTCGTCTTCAGCGTCGCCGGCGTGGCCAGGAAGAGGGACAGCTCCAGCCGGCCTTTGGCGTCCGTGACGTTCTTCCAGCGGAAGAAGGCGTTGAGCTGACCGGCGGTCTTGCTCTGTAGATCGTCGGGCCAAGGGATTTTTCCGTTGCTGGACGCGTTGGCGAAGACGGGATAAGCCTCGTTCTTTTTGACACTCAGCCAGTCGAAGGAGTTGACCAGGTCGTTGACCTGCTCGATGGCGGCGTGATTGTTGGCGTGGCCGAACGGGCCCCAATAGAAATAGAGCGCATACTTTCGGTCGTTCATGGCCTGCACGAAGCGGTCGTGGCCCTTGGCCCAGCCGTCATTCTGCGCCGAGTAGTCGATCGCCACCGGTGGGTCGGGTAGCCTGACCGTCTCCGGGAGCGACAAAGGCGAGAAGCCCATGCGATGCGAGACGTGCTCGATGCCGGCGGGCACGTTCGCCTTGATCGCTGCGAACACATCCCCGTGGCGCAGGCCGAGGCCGAGCGTGCCGCTGCCGCCCATGGAGTTGCCGCAAAGATAAACGCGGTTCGGGTCAAGCGCATATTTCGCCAGCACCCATTTGATCGTGTCCATCACCCGCTTTTCCGCCGGCGAGGTTTCACTGCCGGAATTGCGCTGCGTCAAGCCGGCGTCGCCGACGTGCAGGCCGCCCCACCACCAGTCGCCTTTGTTCGCCCGGCAGTCGAGATACAGCGCGTAGAAGTCGTCGGGCGAGCGGTAGATGTCGTGATTGCCGACAGCACGCGTGCATTTCAAGCACGAGACCACATCGTGGCCTGCCGAATGCAGGACGACGTAGAGCGGCGCGGGCTTACGCTCGTGCTTCGGGTGAACCAAGATGAACGTGTCCTGCTGCGGCTGCTGGTAGCCCCACAACGGTCGCACGCCGTGCTGGAACACTTCCACGGGCCGGCCGTCGATCACCAGTTCCTCGAAACTTCCGGCCTTGAGGGTGGGAGTGGCGCCGGCCGGCCACTCGCCGGCCGCAGACAAGAGCGGGAGAACCGCAGTCAGCAGGAGGGTCAGCACCGCAGGGGGCATTCGGTTCATGGTCTTGTCAATGGCTGGGCATCGTCGTGTGAAGGAGGCGCGCAAACACCTCCGCAGACTAATATTCCGGCTGGCTCTTCACCTCGAAGCGGCGGCGGATCGCGTGGAACTCCTTCCAACTCGTCTTGGTCTCGCCCCGGGCCTTCGGGCTGGTGCAGCCAAACCGATGGTTTGTGGCTGTGCTGGCCACGGTCCAGGATGGGATCTCGAAGTGCAGGAGTTGCGGTTTTCCCGTGACGAAGGGCTCCACCCAATCCAGCTCGTCCATAACTTGCGTGACCGGCGTTGCGACGGGCAAACCCGCCAAGGACGCCCTCACGACGGTCATGCGAAAGCGGGTGGTCTTGATGAATCATTCGCTCAAAAACCCCGGCTTCTCACTTGCACACTGAACACCGGTGCTGGGCTGGAGGTCACCACCCCGTTGGGGCTGCAAGACATTGCGATGTGCCTAGCAGCCGGTCGGACTTAGCCGCGCAACTTTTTCCGTTGGCCGGGGTTCAACCTCCATGCCCGCCCGTTTCGTCAACCTCAACCGCCAGACGCCCATGCTCCTGCCCTGCGACCTGCGCGACTGGCTCCCCGCCGAGCATCTCATTCCACTTCATCCTCGATGCTGTCGAGCAAATCCCCACCGCCCACTTCCGCGTCAATCACCGTGGCACCGGCAGCGAGCAGTATCCTCCCGCGATGATGCTGGCCCTGCTGGTCTATTGCTACGCCACCGGTCGCTTCGGCTCCCGCACCATCGAGCCCGCCACGCAGAGCGATGTGGCCGTGCGCTCCCTCTGCGCCAATCCCCATCCCGACCACGATTCCATCCCGTCGGCCAGCATCCCCAGCGCCGGGCCGAACTTGGTCTCGGCATCAATCAGCGAGTTGGCCAGTCCCCGCTGATGTTCCGCGAAGTTGGCGGCGATGATTTTGGAATAGCAGGGATACGCGACGGATTCACCGGCTCCCAGCAGCAGGCGCATCGCAAGCAAGGCACCGAAGCCATGCACCAGTCCCGTCGCAGCCGTGGCCACGGACCAGATAAAAAATCCGACCGCCATCACCCACCGCACGCCGTAGCGATCCCCCAGCCAGCCGGAGACGATTTGCAGGAGGGCGTAGGTCCAGAAGCATGCGGACAGCAGCACCCCCATCTTCGCCGGTGACATGGCCAACTCGGCTTCCTGCGCCAGCAAGGGTGCGGCCGTGGAGAGGCTGGTGCGGTCAATGTAGTTGATGGCAACCGACCCCACCATCAGGGCGAGAATGGCCCACAACGCGCCTGAAATCTGCGGCTGAACGACCTTCGATTGGGTGAGGCTGCTCATGGAGTTAGCCCAACCGTTTCGCCCAGGCCAACGCAGCACGCAGGGAGGGTAGTTCGGCACTGGCTTCGGTGCGGACCCGGGCATGGAGCTTGAGGTATTCAGCCAGCACCCGCAGCGCGTCCTCACCCATCTCCTGGCTGGCGAAGAGTTCACGGCCAGCGGTCGTGAAGTTCAACCCAGGCTGCAGGCTGCGCGCATCGATTGCGACGCCGAGGTCATGGTTGGTCAGCAGCAGTCGCCGGCGCATGTGAGTGGTCTGCCCGCAGGCGTCGAGGAACCAGGTGGGCGAACCCGTGGAATCCCAGTGCAGGAGGTGCAGAAGTTTCTTCTCCAGACGAGAAAGGTCGCGCAGCACCTCCTCCGACACATTGAGCGTGCGCAGGTGGACGATACCCTTCAGGAAGGCCAGATACGCCTCCGAATAGCCGGCCCCGGAAAAGGCCGGCACCTCGAACCGAGCCTGCAAGCCGGTGAGATAAACCGTCGGGCGATTCAACGCCTTCGCTAGGTTGGCCAGAGTGTGCATGCAACGATCAGCCTGAAATGGTATCAACCAAATCGCACTCCCAATCTTTGCGAGTGCGCGCTTGTCCTAAACTCTGCCGAAGTTCTGGAACGACTGTCACACGGCACCGTTCGACCAAACACAGCACGCGTCCCCACCTCCCGAGCAGATCCGCGATTTGAGGCGTATTGCCCGAGGAGTTCGCCGACCCAAACCGGCAGGACGGCATCGAACCGACGTCCTGCCAGTGTTGTTCCTCGGTCACGCGACTTTCGCAGACTGTGCCTTGAGCATCACGCCGAGTAGTCCGTCCACGAGGCCGGGGCTGCTGTTCGCGCCGGTCACGGCCACATCGGGCACAATCCGCACGTTGCGCTCGCCAATAATCTGCATGAGCTGCATGACCGTGTAGCCTTGTGCGCCGATTGCTTCGACGCCGACGCGGTAAGCCTCGGCCTTGGCCTGGCCAAGGGCGCGGATGGCCTCCGCTTCACCCAGCGCGTGCAGGCGCGTGGCTTCAGCCTCGCCGGTGGCCTGCTTCACGTTCGCACCGGCCTGCAACTCGGCGATGTTCACACCTTGTTCCGCGCCGACGACTTGTTGCTGGATGTCGGCGAGGGAGGTCCTGCGCACGAGCTGTTGGCGCTGGATCTGGGCGGCTCTCCTGCACCTGGTAGGTCTTGCGCCACTCCTCCGCGATCTTGCGGTCGGGCCTGGGTCAGCATGAGCTCGGCGGGCGGATTGGATGTCGCCGATGAGCGAGTCAATCGCCTGCAAGACGTGATCCACGAGGTTCTGCATCGAACCGACGCGGGAGATGACCTTCGGTGCGTCGAGCGCACCGACGTGAATGATTTGTGCCACGTCGAGGTTGAACGCGAAGCCGTCCTTCGAGCGCACAGTGATGGACGACAACTTCGCGTCGTGGTTGGGGCCCTCGTGCATCGCGGCCTCGGCGCTGCCGGTGCGGGACTAACACTTGTCGCGCCCCGCTCTTCTGCTAGCGTCGCGGGGATGTTACTCCGGTTTGTCATCTTGTTGGCCATCGTCGTGTCCGGCGCCGACGGTCGTGCGGCGGAACGGCTCTTCGATTTTTCGCCCATGCCCGAGGGTAGGCCGCCGGCTGGCTTCGTCAGCGTCCTGACCGGCTCCGGCACCCCGGGCGACTGGCGGGTGGTGCTGGCCGACGCCCCGACCGCCTTCCAGCCGCTCACCCCCAACGCCCCGCGCGGCGGCAAGAACGGCGTGCTGGCGCAACTCTCCCCGGACGCGACGGACGAACGTTTCCCGGCGCTCATCTTCGCGGACGAGGTCTTCGGTGATTTCACCTTCACCACCAAGTTCAAGTGCGTGGACGGCAAGACCGAGCAGATGGCGGGCGTGGTCTTCCGCTACCAAGACCCGAAGAACTACTACGTCATCCGCGCCAGCGGGCTGGGAAACAACGTGCGGTTCTACAAGTTCGTCAACGGTGAGCGCAGCGCGCCCATCGGGCCGGAAATCCCCATCGCGCGCGGCGTCTGGCACGAGCTGATGGTCGAGTGCAAGGGCAACCAAATCCGCTGCCTGCTCAACGGCAAGGAGGCCATCCCCACGCTGACCGACAACTCCTTCGCCTTCGGCAAGCTGGGCTTCTGGACCAAGTCGGATTCCGTCAGCCACTTCGCCGACGGGAAGGTGACCTACACCCCGCGCGAGACGCTGGCCAAGGGGCTCGTGCGCGAGGTCTTCGAGAAGAAGACCAGCATCACCGGCGTGGTGATTTATCTGATCAAGGGTGGCGGGGCCGAACTGCGCGTGGTCGCCAGCCACGACGAAAAGCTGCTCGGCAGCTCCGGGACCGCCGTGGAAGCCAACGTCATCGCCAGCGACGTGAAGTATTACGGTGCCGACAAATCGCGCGCCGTGGTCCTGGTGACGCTGCCCTTGCACGACCGCAACGGCGAGGCGGTCGCCGCCGTGCGCGTGGAGATGAAACCCTTCCCCGGGCAGACCGAGCAGAACGCCATCCTGCGCGCCATGCCCATCGTCAAACGCATGGAGCAGCGCTTCAAGGAGGCGAAGGATCTCGTCGAGTGAGCGTGGTCGCGACCTTCGCCGGCAACACTCCGGAGGAAGTAGCCACGTTCCTCGCCGACCAGCGCCAGCGGATGAAACCCTTCCGCCGGGTGATTGTGTCAGGGGACCAGACCCGCGTCGTGGACGTGAACCGCAACGCGGTGGCTTTCCCCGGTGTGACCTACGGCCACGCGCTGCTGGACAGCGTCTTGCGCGGAGCTGGCGCGGCCTTCGACCCGACGAACTACCACACCCCGCCCACCGGCCAGCAGACCCGCGAGTTCGGCTGCACCGCGCGTTATCCGTGGGCGCACGACCGCATCCTGTGAAGGGGGAGGAATGGTTCAAGGTTCAAAGTTCAGCGCCAGCCCCACCGGTCACTGCGCCCTTTGAACCTTGGCCGTTGAGCCTTGGCCGTTAACCCTACTTGGCGGATTCGGGAGGTGGTGATGGCTATTTGCAGGGGTTTTCGGGGGCGAAGGCCCCGAAGTCTCCACTACAGGGCCAGGGCGGCG
>JAYTIO010000251.1:0-7682 GCA_043731805.1 Pedosphaera sp.
CGTGCATGCGGCAGCGCTGCCGTGGGGGGAAAGCTCCGCAACGTCCCGCCCAGGCTGAACCTCTCGGTGGCGACGCGGGTGTTCGTGGCCACGGGGCCGGTGGCCTTGCGCGGGAGTTTCAACGCGCGGCCCGCCCGGGGGCAGACGCAACGCCAGCAGGATCCGCTCTCGGGCCAGCGCCGCGTGTTCCCCCATGCGTGGCGCAACCGCGTGAAGATGCTCTTCCCGGACGGCAGCGGTGGGTGGGTGGGCGCGAAGCGCTTGGAGCCGGGCCGCTGCACCTGGCCCATCGCACCGCACCCCGGCGCGCCCCGGCGCGGGGAGGCGCTCTTGCGGCGCTTGGCGGGCTTTGCGTTCCGTTGAAACTTTTCTTCCGGGTCATGAGGCTCCCGCGGGCAACCCGCGATGGCCGCCACGCACCCCGATGAACTCATGCCATTTCCAAATGGCATCCGGTGGCATGGTTGAGCCTGCCTAGTTCGGGCAGTTCCCCCCAGCATGACGGCGGCGGTGGTCTGGACGCCCCGGTCAGGTCCGCGAGGGCCGCCGCGCGTTGGCGCACGGGTTCGCTGGCTTGCAGGTGCGCCGCGCTGGCCCGGGTCGTGCCGGCAATGAGTTTGGTGAAGCGCCGTTGGAGGCCGCGCGCTTGGGCGAGCAAATCCGCATCCACCAGGCAGTTCCTGCGGCGAAGCTGCCAGGCAGCCAGCCCAAGGCTGCTCAAAACGAGCGTCCCCGCTGCCGCAGGCGGCCGCGGCACGGTCAAATGCCCGCCGGCTTCACGAGGGCCTTTTTCCCGCTGATCTGGAGATTGCGCAGCTGGACGGATTTGCCCGCCGCCAGCCAACTGCGGGACTTGGGCGTGGCAAGAAAGGCGTGTTGAGCGCGGAGTTCATGCCCATCTAGGTTGGCGGCCATCTGGTCGACCTGCCACTCCACGCGCAAGTGATGCCACTCCCCGGGCTTCACGGGAACGGGCAGCTTCGCGAGGGTGTGGGAGGGCTTTGCGGAGTCTTCCGCGATGCTCAGGCCCGCCACATTCACCACCACACGACCGATATGCTTGTCTGAGTCGCAGCCCACGAGTAAGCTGGTTAGACCGTCCAGCAGGAAGTCCACCTCGATGACCGCGCTCGCCAGCCCGACGTGGTGATGGAGCACCGGGATGTGCTTTTCCTCCGGCAGATCCAGGGCGTGCACCACTCCGTCCTGCGGCGTCCATTTCCCTTTGGCGACGCTGAAGCTTGCCTCCAACGGCTCGCGAAAGGTGGGCGCGGCGATGGACGGCAACGGCTTGGTATGCAACAGGGACTTAGTCACCGGGCCGCTGGTCACGTTGGTTTCGGCGGCGTAAAGCCCGGGCAGCGGAACCAGCAGCAGGGCGAGCAGGGCGACAGTGTGTTTCATGAGATTATCCTTCGGCGCGAAGGCCATTGTCTGGTGTATGGTGCCATCCTGCCAAACCCACGGACGCCTGACCAGTGCCCTTTCGGGTTTTGCTCGTTCGCGGAGGTCGGAGCATAGCGCCGGCTACCAGATCTTCACCCGAGCATCGGCAGGGCGCCATAGTGGTTGGTTTGGCTTCACGCCAAAAGCCTCGTAGAAGTCAGGGAGATTGGACAGGGGGCCGAGCACGCGCCATTTCGCCGGGGCATGCACATCGCTCAACAGGTTGCGTCGCAGGCTGGCTTCCCGTTCCTGACTGAGCCAGCCCAGTGCGTAACCTAGAAAGAAGCGCTGGATCGGGGTCAGTCCCGCAATCCGCTCGCCCTTCCGGGATTGCTCTGTCTGCTTGAAGGCGTCCAGACCGAGCAGGATGCCGCCGTAGTCCGCGAGGTTTTCGCCAAGGCTGGCCTTGCCATTGATGTGCAGGCCGGCCAGCGGCGAATATGCGTCAAACTGCTTCGCCATCACTTCGGCGCGCTGCTTGAAATTCGCGTCGTCAGCCGCGCTCCACCAGTCCGCGAGGTTGCCTTTCGCATCAAATTGCCGGCCTTCATCATCGAACCCATGCGTGATCTCGTGGCCGATGGTGGAGGCCCCGGTGTAGCCGTAGGCGACGGCGTCATCCACGTCCGCGTCCGCAATCCCGGGAATGGTGAACTGCGCGGCGGGCAGGACGATCTCGTTGTTCTCCGACTTGTAGTAGGCGTTGTAAGTCTGCGGCGTCATGCCCCATTCCGTGCGGTCCACGGGCTTGCCGTATTTGGCGACCATGTCCTGAAAGTGCCAGCGGGCGGCGTGCATCATGTTCTCCGCGTAGGAATTGGTGCCGACCACCAATGTGGAGTAGTCCTTCCACTTCTCGGGGTAGCCGACCTTGGCGGTCATCGCGGCGAGCTTGGTCTGGGCCTTGGCCTTGGTCTCCGCGCTCATCCAGTCGAGTCGATCAATGCGCGCGCGGTAGGCGGCCCGGATCGCCTCCACCAGCTTGACGTAGCGCTGCTTCGTGGCGGCGGGGAAATACTCCTGAACGAAGATGCGGCCCAGCACCATGCCCATGGCCCCTTCCTGAGCGTCGAGCACCCGCTTCCAGCGCGGACGCGGCTCCTTCTGGCCGTTGAGCACCTTCCCGTAAAACGCGAAGTGCTCGTCATCGAACGTCTTGCTCAGGAACGGAGCGAACTCGGACACGAGGTGGAACCGCAGGTAGTCCTGAAGCACCGGGACCGGCGTCGCCTTGAGCAGCCCTTCCAACGCGGTGAAGAACTCGGGCTGCCCCACGATCACCGTGTCCGCCGGCAACCCCAGCCTTCGCAGCCGGTCGTTCCAGGCGATGCTCGGCGTGTGTTTGTGCGTCAGCTCGGCGGGCGGAAGCTTGTTGTAATTGCGTTCCGGGTCCCGCAGGTCTTCGAGCTTGCGCGAGGCCTTGGCCAGGGCCGTTTCAAACTCCATGACTCGGGCGGCGGCGGCCTTGGCCTCCGCGTCCGTGCGGCCGAGCAGCTTCAACGTGCGTTTGATGTGCGCCGCATACTCCAACCGGATTGTCGCCACGCCTTTCTCCTCGTTGAAATAGAAGTCACGCTCCGGCAACCCGAGCCCGTCCTGCGACAGGTGGACCGCCATCACGTCGCTTTGCTTTTCATCCTGACCCACGGACAGGCCGAACAAGGTGGTCACTCCCAGCGGTTGCCAAGCGAAGCAAGTGTCCAACACGCCCGCTGCGTTTTGAATCGCCTCAATCCGCTGCAGCTCCGCCCGGAGCGGACTGAGGCCCAAGCGGCCGGCCTTGGCCGCATCCATCGCCGTGGTCCAGAAGTCGCCGATCTTTTGTTGCTCACTGCCGGGGGCAGACGTGCCGCCAGCGGCCCGCTCGTTAATCTGGCGCAATCGGCTGTAAAGCTCTTCGCGCACGACCTCGCCAATTCCCCAGCGGGACTCCGAGGCGGGAATGGGATTGCGCCGCAACCAGCCGGCATTGGCATACGCGAAGAAGTCGTCCCCCGGATGGACCGAGGGGTCCATGTTCCGGCGCAACAAATCTTCCGGCGCTCGCGGCGAGGCCTTCGGGTTGGCAGCCGAGGCCGACCCCACCATCAGCGCCGCCAGTCCCAGCGCGGTTTGGGACAGCCGATTCACCCAGTTGTGTTCCATGGGCGCATCATGCCGCCGCAAGAACGTTGGTCAACTCCGCCGGCAAACCGCAACCGGGCTTGCCGGCCCGCTTGGCCGTCAGCCGGGCTGCAGGTTCTCCTGCGCCTGCCACCACCACTTTCCTTCGGCGCGAGGACTCGCGATCCCAAACACCTACTTCAACCAGTTCGCATCGCAGCCAACGCCGGCTTTCATGGGCTGGAGCAGAATCGCTTCGTCGTCCTGACGCGCTAATCTTTGGCCGCACGCTTAGTCAGCAAAGGCAAGGCCCTCAGCCTAGCGCGCCGCCTTCAAGCACCACCCCGGTTCGTTTCCGCCCGCCTTCCGTCCGTGAGGCCCCATTATGAACCGGCGAGACGCGCGGTCCTACCTCAATCAGGTTGCCCTTACGGCAGCTTCCACAGTTCATCGAAGAACCCCGCTCGCACAGCCTCCTCGGGGAACCCCGCCGCCCCCGGCTTCCACGCCTCCGCGCCCGGCGAGATGCGCATCACCGCCCAGTCGCCGAGGCGAGGAAAGAGGAGGTAGTTGAACGCGGCGAATTCCTTTTCGTGGAAGGTGTGGCCGCTGTTGATGACGACGTAGCGGTCGTCTGCGCCGGGGAACGGACTCGCGTTGATGAGCACGGGAGCGTGGTTCTTTGTGGCGTGGCTCTCCGCGCCGAGCTTCACCGCGTCGCGCGTCCACGTGACCGGCAGCTTCGGGAGCGCCTTGGCAATCCACGGGTTGCTGCCGGGGTCGCCGAAGAGGATGAGGTGCTTCGTGCGCACGTCGGCCTCGGTCACATCGGTGTCGTTCTTCACCGGCAGGTCGCCCCTCATGTAGCGCGCCCACTCGTAGGCGAAGCGCCGCAGGCTCGCATCCGCCCACGCACCGACGGCCGGATTCCATGGCGTGCCCGTGCCGCGCACACAGAGGAACGGCGAGGCGAACGCGTCGTCAATCGGCCCTTGCACGCCGGGGCGTTTACCGGCGAGCACGACGGCCTCGCGCGTGCCGGCGACCTTCCACTTGCCGCGCTCCTCGGTGAAAACCAGCACGCGCGGCGGGTCGCCAGCCTTTCGCTCGGGCAACGGGATGAACGCGTGGTCAATGCAGAACCTCGCCCCCGGGGTCTGGAGCATCGGCGGATGAATGGCGAACTGCCGGATGTTCTGGTGCTCGCTGACCACCACGTCGCCGTTGGCCGCGACGCCCGCGACGAACTCCGCCCGCTCGTAGTGTTCGCCGAGCGCGAGCAGTTCGAGCCTGTGGCAGCGGTTGTATTTCAGCGTCCACGTCACGAACCGCAGGTCGCGCTTCGCGTGGTCCAGTCCCTTCGCGACGTGCTCGCCGATGCGCCGCATCTGCTCGCGATGCGTCACCGGGTCAATCGTGTGGCCGGTGCCGGGCGAGATGAGGTTCACCATTTCGAGGCCCTCCTTCGCCATCACCTCGCCCATGTGGACGTGCGACTGGAAGAACACGTCCTTGTCGCCGATGGCCCCGATGGCGGGCACGACGGCCGCGTTCGCTGCGTAATTAATTGAGTCGAGCAGGTGCAGGCCGCGCTCCTGATGCGACGGCAACGGGCCGACCTTGATGAAGCCGGGAATCGGCGTCTCGGAGAAGCGGTGCGTGTCCACGTAGCCGCAGTAAGGCCCGAGCGCGACGAAGCGGCTCGGGTGCTTCAGCCCGAGATGCCACGTGCCCGACGCGCCCATGCTCATGCCGCGCAGCACGACGCGGTCACGGTCAATCTTGTAGTTGCGACACACGGCCTCAATGGCCTCGAACACATCCGTCTCCCCGGCCCAGCGGTAGCAGTTCTCCACGCGGCCCAGCGGATGCAGCTCGATGAAGTCCACGTCGGGCGCGGACTTCGCAGCGTCATCGCCTTCATCGAAGCGCGCACCGAAGCGGAGTTCGCTCATGCCCACGGGCTTCGAACTGCCGTGCAACACCACGTCGAGGCGCATCCGCTTCGTGCCGTCGTAGCCTGCCGGCACGATGACGCCGTAGGGCTGCGTCGAGCCATCCACGGCCGAGATGAAGCCGCGCAGGACTTTGCCTTTGCGGATGGTCCACGGCTGCTTGCCGTCGTTGAGAAGGGCGTCGGCACGCTGCTGGCCGCGCGCGAGGGCGCGCTTGAGCAACGCGACATCGTTGGTCGTGAGGTTCTTCTCGTAGCGCAGCGCCCAGATGATGCCTTTGTGAAAGAGGTCGGCGTCCGCAAAGCTGTCCGGCTTCGCAGCGGCGGTCGCGGTCCCGCGAAGGGAATCAAGCTTGACCCCAAGCAACTTCATGTCGCGCGCGAAGGGCTGAGGGTCAGCATCCGCGAACCCGGCGGGAAATACATCAGCGGCTGTTGGAAGCTGCGAAGGCGTCGGCAGAGTTGCTGCGACGCTGTTCAACGCGCACAGCAACGTTGCAATCAAAGTGCTGCGCGCCCATTCGTGTCTTCTCAAGTTCATTCGCGGTTGCCTTCAGTGCACCTTCTCATAGTCGCGCTGAAAGAACAGCTTGATACCCGCGATGACCGCGAGGCCAGCCAGCACGTAGGCCAGCGCGGTGTAGGTGAGCAGGTTGTTGATGCCGACGCTTTGCTTGAGCGCGCCGCCGGCCAGCGTAGCGAAGCCGGAGATGACCGCGCCGAACAAATTCAGCACGCCCACCGCCGAGGCGCGCGCGTCGGCGGGGACAATTTCAAACGCGGAGGGGAAGATGTTGCCCATGAAGAAGCCGCTGAAGAGGCCGAAGCCCATCGCGGCGACGCGCGTGGCCACGAGCGTGTCGCTGTTGCCAAGGTAGTGCAGAAACGGCGCGCAGCCGAGCAGACTCGCGGTGAGGAGCCAGAGGCGCGCGGCCTTCGTGCGACGATAGAGCACGTCCGCGAGCACGCCGCCGCTCAACATGCCAACGAGCGTCGCGCCTTGGAGGAAGACGGTGGCGTTGTAAGCGGAGTCGGCGAGGTTCAGTGCGAACTTTTCCTTCAAGAAGTTTGGCAGCCAGCCATAGAGCAGCCACAGGCCGAAGACGAACACGGGGAACACGACGCAGAGCAGCCAGTAGGTTGGCGTGCGCACCAGCCCGGCAAGCGCGCTGGAGCCGCCGCTCTTCTTCGTCTCGACTTGCGCCTCCTCGCTCACGCCTCGGAGGAACGCGAAGTAAGGCAGCGCGAAGGCCAACCCCACCGCGCCGAGAATGAAGAACGCTGCGCGCCACTGGCCTTGCTCCGCCATCCAGCCGCCGAACCAGCCGCCACCGACGTTGCCCATGATTTGCGCGGTCGTGAGCGCGGCGATGGCGCGCGAGCGGGTGGCGGGCGGGAAGGCGTTCGCCGTGAGCGCGATGGCCGCCGGCATGAAGAGCGCCTCGGAGATGCCCATGAGCGCGCGCAACGCCAGCAGCTCGTTGGGCGAAGTGGCTAGGCCGGTCGCGATGGTGACCAGGCTCCATAGCGCGAGGCTCCACACGATGAGCCGGCGCTTGGAGAACTTGTCGCCAAGCTGCCCCGCGAAGAAGCTGCCGACGCCATACACCCAAAGGAACGACGCGCCCACGAGGCCGAGCTGATTGTCCGTGAAGCCGAGGTCGGACTGCAGCACCGGGAACATGGAGAACACCGCCTGCCGGTCGCAGTAGTTCAGGAAGTAGGCGAACCACATGAAGGCCACGAGGAGCAGAGCCTGGCGGCTGGGCGGCGGAGTAGAAGTCGGTTCGCTCAAGCGTGCGCGCGTTTTTTGTCGTGGACGTGTTCGCGAATCTATTAACAAAGCCGGCACGCGACCAACAGCAATTCCGCGTGGCAGGCGAATTCCGATGGAACCTTGGACGTGTTCTGTTGGGGTTGCCATTCTCCCTCACCCCTGCCCTCCCCCGCTGGGGGAGGGAGAAACTTCCTCCGCCGCTGACTTGGGCCGCCGCGCTCGGTGACCGCAACACGGCAGCTTGCGCTTGTTCCCTCTCCCAGCGGGAGAGGGCCAGGGTGAGGGAGAACGGCCCCGAATTTACCGCCTTCCCGCGCGGACGCCGGCACCCCTCTCCCCCGGTAGGGCGCGTCTGTCCCCAGCGCGCCGTTTGGACGTCCAAACCCGCCAGCGGCGCGCTGG
>JAYTIO010000252.1:0-2910 GCA_043731805.1 Pedosphaera sp.
CTCCTACAACCTCCGCCCATGCCGACCACCGCCACGCGCGCCGGAGCGCGACACCAAACTGACTTCGACCTCAACACTTGGCTCGACGCCCGCAGCGCCACGACCAACGCCGCGCTCGACCGCTTCCTGCCCGCCGAGAAGACCAAGCCCGCCACCATCCACAAGGCGATGCGCTACTCGATTTTCGCCGGCGGCAAGCGGATGCGCCCCGCGCTCACCCTCGCTGCCGCCGAGGCCTGCGGCGGCACCGAAGCCGATGCCCTACCGCTCGCCTGCGCCGTCGAGTGCATCCACACCTACTCGCTCATCCACGACGACCTGCCCGCGATGGACAACGACGACTTCCGCCGGGGCAAGCCGACGAATCACAAAGTCTTCGGCGAAGGCATCGCCGTCCTCGCGGGCGACGCGCTGCTCACGCAGGCCTTTGAAATCACCGCGCTGGCCAAGGGCTGGCCGCGCTACTCGCACCGCGACCTCGTGCTGGAAGTCGCGAAGGCCAGCGGCTCGCTCCAGCTCATCGCCGGGCAAGTCGCCGACCTAGAAGGCGAAGGCAAGAAGCTCGGCGTCGCCGAACTCCGCTACATCCACGAGCGCAAGACCAGCGCCCTGCTCTGCTGCGCCGCGCGCCTCGGCGGCATGAGCGCCAACTGCACCCCCGCCCAGCTCCAGGCCCTCACCGACTTCGGCTATCACGTCGGCCTCGCCTTCCAAGTGATTGACGACATCCTCGACGTGACCCAAACCAGCGAGCAACTCGGCAAGACGGCGGGCAAGGACATCGCTGCGCAGAAGGCGACCTATCCGAGCATCGTGGGCCTGGAGAAGAGCCGGAAGATTGCGCAGCAGCTCACCGCCAAAGCCTTCGCCGCGTTGAAGCCCTTCAAAGGCCGCGCCGCCGCCCTCGAAGCCCTCGCGCACTACCTGCTGACGCGGGACAAGTAGGCTGCTGCCTACGCCGTGTGGCTCACATGATTACTCTCCGGGCCATCGCCCTGGGAGTTGTGCCCCACCACCCACAGTTCGTAAGTCACACCCACCGTCAACAGCCCTGAGCCAACCACCGACACCGTCGTGCCCGTGGAAGTCCCCGCCAGTTCCGGCTCGCCACCCGCCGCCTTGCGATACGCCCGCAACGACGACGCCCCTTCCGGCATCGTTGGCACCGACAACGTCTTCGTTGCCGCATCGAACGTCGCGGTACCCGGTGCGCCCGGCACCGGCCCGGATGCCTCGCCCCGGTCGCGACGCGGCTGCTTGCCGATCTTCGCCAGCTCCGCCGTCGTGTCCTCGTCGTCCGAGGCCGAGCATTAGTGGAACCGCACGCGGTCATTGGCCGTTTGCAACGCCTTCAACGCCTTGTCCCGCAAGTCCGTCGCCGTCTGCGCCGAGCCGCCCGTGGCCGCCGTCTGGTTGTCGTTCAGGATGGTCAACTGCGCCGCGATGAGGTCCAGCAGCGCGGTGGGATAACGATGCGCCACATTGGCAATGCCCGGCGTGGCATCCGCCGCCTGCCGCGCCAGCGACTCGCTCCTCGTGTCCGAGAACTCACCCAACTCGCCGCTCACCCAGCCGTAGGCCGTGAAAACCGTGGCCCGGTCCGCCGCCGAGATGGAGTAGCTGGGCAGGCCCTTGATGAAGTTATAGCCGTCGTGGAGCAGCACGTTGAGCGAGTCCAGCGCGGTGCGGACATTGATCTGCCCACCCACGCGCCCGCCCTCGGTGGTGAGCGTGGCGGCGTCCTTGGTGCGAAGGTCTGCCAGCCGCGCGATGACCAACGCGAGCAGGTAGGCCGGCAGCTTAAACGCCTCAGCGGGTGCGCGACCGGCGTCCACGGCCAGGATGAGCTCGGCGGTTTCGATTTCAGCGAGGGAAGCTTCGTTGGGCATGATGATTGACTCCTGTGTTTTGGGTTTTTCTTCAGTGAACGAGCGGAAAATACAAAGCCGCGTCCCGCTGGCAAGCGGGAAAACACGAATCGTCTTCGCCAGGGCGCATCTGGACACCGTGGTTGAAGCTGCCCCCCGGGGCCGCCGTTGGGTCAGGAGCGCGGCGTTTACGCCGCAGAAGTGCAGCCATGAGCAGAGCGTTTGAACCACCCGGGAGCTGCCCACGCTGCGGCGGCATGAATGCCGCGCTCCAGCCACGATGAAAAGCTGCGCCCTCTTCGCCAACGCGCAGGAACCGTGAATCCCCTTCTCGATCCGTGACACCGCGCCTGTCTCCGTGTAAAAACCACCCATGCCGTCTAAGGAAAAGCTCTCGGAATTCGTCGCCTGGGTGAAGAACCACATCACGGGTGACGAAAAGGGCCAGGCGCAAATCTTCCTCGACCGGCTATTCCAAGCCTTCGGCCAGCCGGGTTGTCTCGACGTGGGTGGCACGACGGAGTTCCGCATTCGCAAGTCCAACGAAGACGGTGGCGGCACGGCGTTCGCCGACTACGTCTGGAAACCCATCGTGCTCATCGAAATGAAGAAGCGCGGCACGGACTTGCAGAAGCACTACCGCCAGGCTTCCGACTACTGGACCCGCCTCGTTCCCAACCGCCCGCGCTACGTCGTGCTCTGCAACTTCGACGAGTTCCGCATTTACGATTTCGACACCGACCTCGACACGCCTAAAGACACGGTCGCGCTGGTAGATTTGCCAGAGCGTTGGGGACCGCTGGCGTTCATTGCGCCCGGCTCGCCCAAGCCCACGTTCGAGAATGACCGCGAAAAGGTCACGCGCGAGGCCGCCGATTGTCTCGCCGACTGTTTCCGCAAGCTCGTCAAGCGCGACGTGCCGCAACCGATGGCGCAGCGCTTTACCCTGCAAATGCTCGTGGCCCTCTTCGCCGAGGACATTGATTTGCTGCCCAAGTATTTCGTCACGCAAGTGCTGGAAGATTGCAGCACCCCCGCGAGC
>JAYTIO010000253.1:0-5208 GCA_043731805.1 Pedosphaera sp.
CGCCTCGCGCCTAGATGGGTCCGCCGGTTGGATACGCCATAACGACAAACACGGTCCGCACCTACCGGGAACGCCTCCGCCGAAAACTTGATCTCCACAACGTGGCGGCCTTCACCGAATACGCCGTCCGCAACGGCCTGATCCGCAACCCCGCCGCCGCAAAATCCGCCCGGTAGCCCAGCGGGCCGTGTCGTCCGTTTTACGTGTTGAGCCGCGCGCGACAGCCCGGGAAACTGTCCCCGCTCAGAACCGGCGCCTCGGGCAGACAAGGACCGGCCCGGGCGACTATGAGACCCGCAACGGTATGCCAGCCAGGGGGGCAGGAGAACCCCGAAACCGGCACACGCCCGCCGACCCTCGGCCGTGGCGGGCGCCTTCAGAACGTGCGAAGGCGCCCGCCAGTGCGGCCTTGGCAGACCACCCCAAAACCCCCGCTTGAGATGAACACCCCCCACCCCCGTCCCCGCTCAACTCCGCGTGCTGTTAGCCGACGCGGATCACGATTTCTTCACCAAAATCACGTTCCTGCTGGATGAGGTCGCGCCGCGCCGATTTGTGTTGAAGTGGGCCTCGACCTACAACTTCGCGGTGACGATTATGGGCCGCCAACGGTTTGATCTGTGCCTGGTCAGTTCCCATATCGGCCACCGCAGCGGGAGTGAATTGGTGAGGCACCTTCAGGCCCATGTCCCCGCCTTGCCGATCATCTTGCTGGCGGGCAGCGAGGAAATGTTCGAGGCCCCCCTTGGCCCAGTCGCTGGAATGTCTGGACCGCCACGGCCTCACCGTCGAGATGCTCCGGCATGCCATTCGGGACACGGTATTCCGGACGACGGGTGGCGAGGCGGGGCTACTGAACTTGGGCCAGCCCGTGGCCACGGAATTCGCGCGGGCGGCGGCCTGAGGGGAGCAAGCTGCCGGCGGCGGGCGCGCGGAGGCCAAGCCCGGTCAGCGGTGCGGTTCAGCCGGCACGTGTGCCGAGGCAGACTTCAAGCCGAGTTCCGAAGTTGAGCCACGAAAGGGCGCAAAGCACACAAAGAGGCCGAGGTGGAACTGACTGAGACCGGGACTATTTCCAGCCGTCCCGTCCGCCTGCCAGGAGCTTGGCTTTGCGCTCTTTGTGCCCTTTCGTGGCTATCCCGGTTCGGAGTTGGGGTTCAAACCGCGTTGCCACTCCGCCACTCGCACGGCCATCACTGGTCATGGGCCGCCGTCACCAGCCGATACCAGTTGTCGCGCTGGCGGGGTTCGAGACCGAGGTCGGTGATGAGTCGTTTCATGTCCGCGACGCCCATGCGGTGGGTGGTGCCGGCGGCGCTCACGACGTTCTCCTCGATCATGATGCTGCCCAGGTCGTTCGCCCCGTAGCGCAGCGCGAGTTGCCCGATCTCTTGTCCCTGCGTGACCCAGGAGCTTTGCACGCTGGGGAGATTGTCGAGGTAGATGCGGCTGAGGGCCTGGGTGCGCAGATACTCGTGGGCCCCGACGGTCGGGGCCTTCAGCACGGCGTTCTCCGGCTGGAAGGTCCAGCAGATGAAGGCGGTGAAGGCGCCACCGTTTAACTGGCCCGCTTCCAATGCCCGGGCATAGGCGATTGACTGTTCAAGCGGCGAGGCGGCCGCGCCCCAATTCCGAATTCCGAATTCCGAATTCCGAATTCTCCCCAGCGACTTGTCCTGTTGCGCGCGGACGACTTCGAGATGTTCGATGCGCTCCGCCACGGTTTCTACGTGGCCGAACATCATGGTGATGCTGCTGGCCAGGCCGAGACGGTGCGCGGTGTCCATCACGCCCATCCATTGCGCGGTGTCGGCCTTGAGCGGGGCAATGCGGTTGCGCACGCGGTCCACCAGGATTTCCCCGCCACCGCCCGGGACGGAGCCCAGCCCGGCGGCGACAAAGTCCTTCAGGATTTGCTCGACCGGCTCGTGGAAGAACTCGGAGAAGGCGACCAGCTCGCTGGGGCTGAACCCGTGGACGTTGAAGCCGGGAAACTTGTCACGGACGTGCGACAGCAGGTCGAGATACCACTGCTTCGTCAGCTTCGGGTGGTGGCCGCCCTGCATGAGAATCTGGTGGCCGCCCAGCGCGATGGTTTCCTCGATCTTCTGGTCCAGCTCGGCGTGCGAGATGACGTAGGCGTCGGCGTCCTTCTCGGTGCGGTAGAAGGCGCAGAACTTGCAATAGACGTTGCAGACGTTGGTGTAGTTGACGTTGCGATCCACGATGTAGGAGACGATGTCGTTGCCGCGTCCACCGTGGGCAGCGGCGCGATGGAGCTGGCGGCGGCGGTCGGCCAGCGCGCCGTGTTCCTCCCGCGGCAGGGGGTAGAGGCGCAGCGCCTCGGGGGCGTCAATGCGCCCGCCGTCCCAAACTTTCTGTAGCAAGTCGTCGAGTGACGCGTCGTGAATCACGGTGCCAGTCTAGCAGCGGGCCGCCGGTGGACAACCTTGGAGGCGCGGGCCGTCAGCATCCGAGTGGAGTAGAACGCCACGGCTTCCGAAAGGGGGCGAGCGCGTCAGCGCACAAGAGCTGGCCACCACGTCGAGCGGGACGCCGGCGGCCGCGCGGAGGTCGGTGGCGTTCTGGGTGGCGTCGAGCCCCAAGGGGTCCGCATCACCGTGGGTGAGGCGGCTGGTGATTTGCTCCGCCCTAGCCCGGGCCGCCTCGTAGGTGGCGAAGGCCTTGAGCTTGCGCTCGGCGGTCTCGTAGTAGCCGCGCTTGAATTCCTCGCAAGCCCGGTCCGCCTTGGCGTTGACGTGTCCGGAGCGGGTGACGCAGGAGTAGCCCTCGGCGATGACTTGCAAAAGTTTCGGCGTCTTCACCCCCGAACGGTTTGGAAACTGTTCGGGAATAGTCGCATGACTGCCCCGGCGTCATTTTCAGGCGATCGCGCCGGCCGTCGTGCGGAGGTGGTGCGAGCCGCAGGCGGGCGTCCTCGCGAGCCGGCTCGACAGGAGCCTCGCCCTACCCAACTGAGCCACTGCTCCAACTGTTTTTCAGTTGGGCACGAATTTCATCGACACGCATCGTGTGCAACTTCACGACCATCCCGGGCAACTACACTCTAACTCTGAGTGCGTCGCCGAGTGGTGGCGGAATAGCGGTCGGCGGCGGCACCTTCGCAGCGGGCAGTTCACAGACGGTTACGGCGGCGGCGGCCAACAGCGGCTACACCTTCGCCAATTGGACCGATACCGGATTCCCGGTGAGTTTGTCGGCCAGCTGCACCTTCACGGTCAGCGGCAGCCGCACGCTGGTCGCCAACTTCACGGCCAATCCGGTCATCACTACTCAACCACTGGGCCAGAGCTTCGCTTTGGGCGGCGGAGTGACTTTGAGCGTCAGCGCGACAGACTCGGGATTGAGCTATCAGTGGCAGTTCAACGGCACGAACATTCTTGGTGCGACGAGTTTGACTCTTACCCTTGCCAATCTCTCGGCGACGAATGCCGGCGCATACCGCGTCGTAGTGAGCCGTTCCGCAGGCGGCACAACTACCAGCCAAGCCGCGAATTTACTTTTCTTCGGCGACTTGAAGTTTCCTGCCGCCACCGTGCTCGCCGGGCCGGTGGGCCAACAGTTCCGGGTGGATTACGCGGAGGTGTTGAACAGTGTCACCAACTGGCTCCCGCTCACCAACGTCACGCTGCCCTACTCGCCGCACCTCGTGATTGACCTGGCTTCGCCCGGAAAGACGAACCGCTTCTATCGCGCCGTGCCGCTGCCGTAGGCAGGTGTCGCGGGCGTTTCTCCTTCGCACTCCTTCGTAGAGGAGCTCCTGCCTGCGCAGCAGATACGTCACCACCGCCCGCCAGGCACGCACGGTATAGTTCGGGTCGGGCACGGGCAGGACGAGGTTTTGGCGGCAGTCGTCATTCTCCTGCTTGTCGGAGCCCTTCTTCGCCGCCGCGTCGCTCACGTTGAAGCCCGGGGCCTAATCAATCCTCCGGGCGCTCGCCGGACGGGGCCATCTTCACGAGCTTTGGGTCGAACTGGCCGAGGACTTCCACGAGGTCGGTCTGCGCGGCCATGACTTGGTGGATGTCTTTGTAAACCATCGGCACTTCGTCGAGGCCGGCGCTGATGAGGTGGACGCCGGCTTCGCGGAGCACGCGGTTGACCTTGTGCCACTCGAAGGTCGCGGTCGCCTTCTTGCGGCTCATCGCGCGGCCCGCGCCGTGCGACGCAGACTTGAGCGACGGCTCGCTGCCCTTGCCGCGCACGACGAAGCCGGGCGAGGCCATCGAGCCGGGGATGATGCCCAGCACGCCCACGCCGGCGGGCGTCGCGCCTTTGCGATGCACGACCAAGTCGCGCTCGACGCCGCCGATGACGTGGCGCTCTTTCCACGCGAAGTTGTGGTGGTTCTCCACGTCGAGGAGGACTTGGACTCGCAGGCTTTCCGCGATGTGCTGGTGGATGAGCGCGTGGTTGGCGGCGGCGTAGTGGCCCATCAACTCCATCGCGGCCCAGTATTCCTGACCTTCCGCTGAGTCGAGCGAGAGCCAGGCGAGCTGGCGGTGTTCCTTCGGCAACTCCGGGTGCTGTTCCATCGCCAGCTTGCTGTAGTGCTCGCAGACCGCCGCACCGGTGCCGCGACTGCCGCTGTGGCTGAGGAGGGCGACGTATTCGCCGGGGGGCAGGCCGTGGATGGTCTGGCTCGCAGTGAAGAGGCCGAACTCGACGAAGTGGTTGCCGCTGCCGCTGGTGCCGAGTTGGGACCACGCGCGGCCTTTGCGGAGCTTGGTGACGGGGCTGACATTCCAATCGGCGTCGAGCACGGCGTGTTGACGCGGCTGCTCGAAGTGCGCGCCGATGCCGAAACGCGTCTCGTCCGCGATGGCCTTGATGAGCCGCTCGCGTCGGCGGTCCAACTCGCGCACGGGGAGGTTGAGCACGGTCAGCTTCATCCGGCAGGCGATGTCCACGCCGACGGCGTAGGGGATGACGGCGTTGTCGGTGGCGAGCACGCCGCCGATGGGCAGGCCGTAGCCGACGTGGGCGTCCGGCATGAGCGCGCCGGCGACGGAGATGGGGAGTTGGCAGGCGCGGGCCATTTGGTTGACGGCCTCGGGTTCGAGGCCCTCGCCCCATTGCTGCCACGGGGCGGAGGCGTGAATGGGGCGTTGCGACCTGAGCAGGGCCTTGGCGAATTCACCGCGCAACTCATCCGCCGCGAAGTCCGCCGGCTGGCGCACGACGGCC
>JAYTIO010000254.1:0-2932 GCA_043731805.1 Pedosphaera sp.
GCAAATGTTGTTCACGTCAAAACCCTCGCGCAGCATCAGCACGCTGATGACCACGCGCGGCTTCGCGTGCGCGTCCATGTCGAACAACCGCTCGCGCAATCCGCCCCAATCCTCCTCCGACAACTCGCCTTTGCGATTCGAGTCCACACGGAGGATTTCGTCCTCGTTCAATCCGAGGTCGCGCAGGAATGTTTCCACCAGCGGCGTCACGGTTGTGTCCTCGCACACCACGAGCATCTTCGGATGCCGCGTCGCGTCGAGCGTGGCGAACTCCTTTTCCAATTTCAGCAGCTTCGCCAGCCCCGCCCGTACCATGATGCGCTGGCCTTCCGCGAGCACGGGATTCCCGTGCTCGTCGCGGTCGGCCTTGAACTGCAATTCCTCGTTCGAAAGCGCGCCGAGTTCGCGCCGTTTGTCGAGCACCAGCGACTTGACCAAACCCTCACGCATTGCCGCACGCAGATCGAAGTCCGCGATGATGTGCGGGAAATAAAGCGCCTTGGCTTTCTGTCCGCTGCCCACTTGATTGTAAGGCGTCGCGGAGAAATCCATTTGAATGAACCGCTTTCCTTTCGGCTCGGCAATCGTCCGCAGACTTTTCTGCCATTCGACTTCCGTGATCTCGCCCTCGCTGCGGACTTCGTGAATATGATGCGCCTCGTCGTTGAACGAAAGCAGGCTCGGCAGCGCGCGCAAAAATCTCAGCACGCCGCCGCGCTCGAAACGGCGATTCAACACTTCGAGCGAATTGCCCGCGCTCGTTCCCGGCGAGAGCGGCAACGCTGCCGCCGCCACGTCTTTCGGATCGGGCGTCAGGCCCGGAGTTTCCACCTCCGATTCAACCTCGATTTCTTCTCCCGCATCCACCAGCGCGTGCCAGTTGCAGACGCCAATCAGTCCGCCCGCCGTGACCTTCACGCCAAGTTCTTCCTTGGGGCAGACGTTCGACTGCACGAACCGGAAGACCTCCTCGCGATACGCATCCGGCACGAACAAGTCCTGGTAGCGCGCCAAATCCGACGTGCTGAAATCGCGTTGACCATTGCGTTCCTTGCCGAGAAAGGCGGCGAGCAAACGCTGATAGACAATCAGCCCCGGCGCGACGACCAGAAAGTTCCGCGTGAACCGTGCGTCCTCCGGCGACCGCGCCGCGTTGAGCAGTTGCCAGTTCATCAACGCCTGCAACACCCACGTCTTGCCCGTGCCTGTCGCCATTTTGAGGCAATACTTGGGATGCCCGCTCCGCATCACTTCCTCCAGCCGCCGCGCCGTCAGCAAATCCTCGGCGGCGAGTTTCTGGTAGAGGTCAACCAGCGTCTCCGACTGCAAAACCTCATGCGCGTAGATGGCGTGGAGAATCGCCTGCCGCTGGCCGCTGTGGAAATTCACCGCCCGCGCGTCCACGCAATCCTGCTGGAACCACCACCGCAGCAGATCGGCGGTGACCGGCGACACCTTCTCCAGCATCGGCGCGCTGCCGGATTCCAGACCGGCGCACTCCTCCGCGATGCGCGTGGACAAGGCTCTGACGAGGGGAAGCATCATGGCAGTTGAATCTGAGGGGTTGTCATTCTCGACGGGAGAGGCTTAATTGTTGCCATGAAGAAAAGCTCCGTTGTCAAAATTGACCCCGAAATCATGAGCGGCACGCCGTGCTTCGCGGGCACGCGCGTTCCCGTGCGGACGTTGCTTGATCACCTTGAAGCTGGCGACGGCTTGGACGTTTTCCTCGAAGACTTCCCCACGGTTTCGCGCGAGCAGGCCGTTGCCTTCCTTGAACAATCCGCCGACGCGATGCTCGCAACCATTCCGCAGACCGCCTGAATGCGAATTCTCCTGGATGAATGTCTGCCCGCGCGTCTGCGGCGGGATTTGCCCGGACACGACGTTCAAACTGTTCCGCGCGCGGGCTGGGCGGGTATTAAGAATGGCAAACTCCTCCGCCTGATCGCCGACTCCGCCAAGTGTGACGTCTTCCTTACCGTGGACAAAAACCTGCCGCGCCAAAACAAAACCGGCGATCTGCCTTTCGCCGTCGTCGTGCTGCGCGCCAAGTCGAATCGGTTTGAAGACACCCACCCGCTTATGCCCGAGGCATTTCGTCGCCTCCACGAATTCCAGCCCGGCCACGTTTACGTCATCGCCGCGCCGGAGTGAGTCAACTTTTGGATTGCGGTGGCAGAGCGCAGCGGCGACACCGCTTTCGGATGCAGGAGGCGCTTTGGATATTCCAGCCGTCTCGCCATGCGAAAGCGGCGTGGCGCTTCGCTTCCCGCCGCACTCCAAGACGCTGACGCGCGGGCGACACTCTCTTTCCGATTCGTGTCCATTCGTGTTCATTCGTGGTTCAAACCTCCTTCACCACTTCCGCCTCGAAGCCGAACACGTCCACCACCCGCACGCAGACGCGGCGCTTGCCGGGCTTCACGGGCAGCTTGCCCAACTCCGCTTTCTTCACAACGTGCAGCGGGTCATCGTCGTTCTCCGTGTTGCCGCGATAATCCTGCCACACGCTACGGAACAGCTCGCCGTCGTAATCCGGGTCCACGCTCCAATACTCCACCAGCGCCAGCGGATCGCGGTTCACCACGGCCTGCAACCGCTCCTTGTCCGCCGGCTCCAGGTTCAGCGCGTCGGGCGAGAGCAACACGTAGTTGTCCAGTTCCACCGTCAACACCTCGCCGCTCGGGAGTGTTCTGCGCTCAATGGGTTTCACCGTCACGTATTGCAGCGACGAGAAGCGCACTTCTTCCGGCTTGAGCTTGTCACCTTTCTTTTTCAGACGGTCGAGCAAGTCGGGCGGGATGACGAGGACTTCCAGTTTCGCGTCGTTCAACCCGGCGATGACCTGTCCGATGTCCGGCGTGAAATTCCAGCCGAGCACAATCACCTTGTCCCAGCCGCCCAGATGCGATGCGCGCAGTTCCTGCGC
>JAYTIO010000255.1:0-2571 GCA_043731805.1 Pedosphaera sp.
TGCTGGTGACGCGACCGTAGGGCTAGGCGGGTGGCGGGGGGAGCGGGTGAGGCTAGGCCGGGGAACTGGCCGCAGGCCGGATGAGGGGTGGGGTAGGGAAAAAGGCAAAAGGCAAAAGGCAAAAGGCAAAAGTGCCGAGCCGCGTCGGCCTCCCTTTTGCCTTCGGCCTGCTCTCAACCCCTCACCCCGGCCCGCTCCCCTCATCCGATGAAGGGAGAGGGAGCCTGCGCGTCGCAGCCCCAGCCATTCCGCCAAAGCTCATGCCGAAGTGGTCTAAGCTTGCTCCTCCCCAGCCTCGGTATCCGAAGGAGGAGCAGGATTATTGAGGCTCAGGCGATGGAGTGACCCCCGAGGGGCGCGAGCGGAGCGCGGCGTTCACGCCGCTTCAGGGTTCCAAACTCAAGCGGGCATGGCTATTTCCACGGCTCGTGTGGACGGACGGCGAAGCGGCCTGAAGGCCGCGCCCCGTCAGCGGATGGCACCTCCTCAATAGGGTCATGCTTATGAGCAGGAGGGAAGGCTTCGGCAGATTGGACACGCGGCACTGGCTCTGCCTAAGCTCCGCCATGCGCATTGTTACTTCCGCCGTCGCCATGCAACGCCTCGCCCGCCAATGGCGGCGGGAGGGGAAGCGCGTCGGCTTCGTGCCCACGATGGGTTACTTGCACGAGGGCCACCTCAGCCTCGTGCAGCGCGCGCGGCGGCTCGTCGGCCAGTCGGGCATCGTGGTGGCGAGCATCTATGTGAATCCCACGCAGTTCGCGCCGACTGAGGACTTATCCACTTACCCGTGCGACTTGCCCCGGGATAAGGGGCTTTGCCGCACGGCGGGCGTGGATGTGCTGTTCCTCCCGGCGGACGTGGAGATGTATCCGGCGCGCGGCACCGGCGGCTACAGCACTTATGTCGTCGAGTTGCAACTCTCGCAGGGCATGGAAGGCGGCGCCCGCCCGATGCATTTTCGCGGGGTCACGACGGTCGTCGCCAAGCTCTTCAACCTCGTGTTGCCGGACGTGGCGGTCTTCGGCGCGAAGGACTGGCAGCAGGCGGCTGTCCTCCGCCGCATGGCGCGCGACCTGAACTTCCCGGTGAAGCTGGTCGTGGCCCCGACGCGCCGGGAGAAGGACGGACTCGCGATGAGTTCGCGGAACAAGCGCCTCTCCGCCGAGGAACGCGGGCAGGCGACGGTCCTCTGGCGCGCGCTGAAGCTGGCGAAGGAAGTCGTCGCCAACTCGCGCACGCCGAACTACGCCGATGTGTTGAAGAGCGAACTCGCCGCGCTCATCGCCACGCAGCCGCTGGCGCGGCTGGACTACGTGGAGTTCTTCGACAGCGAGACGCTGCAGCGCGTGCCCGTTGTGACGCGCGGCACGCACCTCGCGTTGGCGGTGTTCATCGGCCAGACGCGGCTGATTGATAACGCGGTGCTGAAGTAGCGCGGGGCGGTGACGGGCCGTCGCGGTCCGCTGGCCACGGGAGCACGCACCGGCTAGGAGGCATCCACCCGCAGGCAGGGGTTCAGTGGTTGAAGAGGAATTCCTTGCTGCTCAGGAGGCTCCAGTAGAGGTCTTCCAGGGCGGCGCGGCGCTCGGGTTCGCCCGCGTCGGCGAGGAGTTTGAGGGCACGGGTCTTCTCCGTCGCGGTGGGGGGGCGGGAGAGCGTGCTGAGGAAGGCTTCGTCGAGCATCTCCGCGTTCGACTTCTTCGCGGCGAGGAGGGCGGCGATGCGGTTGTCCTTCGTCGCGAGCTTCGCGTTGATGGTGTCACCGTTGGCGATGTGGAGGGCCTGCGCGAGGCTCGGCTCCTCGGTGCGCTCGCACTCGCAGGTCTGGAGGCGGTCGGCGCGGCCAAAGGTTTTGAGGAAGTAGCTCGCGATGTTCGAGTCGGGGAGCTGGAAGGCGCGGAGGTTCACCGGGTAGCGGTCGCCGAGGCCGCGGTTGGCGTTGCGGAGGTCGCGGCGGAACTCCGTTGGGACGCCGGTGACTTGCGAGAAGGCATCGAGCATCGCCTCGGCCATGAGGCGGCGCGGGTAGTAGCGCGAGTAGAAGCGTGCGTCGGTGGCGTTGCCGGGCACCGACTCGCTGCCGCGCTGGTAGGTCTCGGATTGGAGAATCGCGCGCATGAGTGACTTCAAGTCGTAGCGCTGGTCGGCGAGAAACTTGGCGAGGGCGGAGAGCAGTTTCTCGTTGCTGGACGGGTTGGTGACACGCAGGTCGTCCACGGCTTCCACGAGGCCGACGCCCATGAAGTTCGCCCAGACGCGGTTGGCGATGGAGCGGGTGAAGTAGGGGTTCTCGCGCGCCGTGAGCCACGCGGCGAGCGTCTCGCGACGGTCGCCGGGGGCTTCGAGGGCGATGGCCTTGCCGTCGAGCGGGCGGGGCGGGAGCGGCTTGCCGGAGAGCAGCGCGGGGACATCGCCGGACGCAGCGGCGAAGATGATTTTGTCGCCGTCGCCGCCAGGGCCGTTCTTGGAGCGGACGCGGGCGAAGAGGTTGGCGAACTCGTAATACTGGTCGTTGGTCCACTTCTCGAGCGGGTGGTTGTGGCACTTGGCGCAGTTGATCGCGAGGCC
>JAYTIO010000256.1:0-4208 GCA_043731805.1 Pedosphaera sp.
ACGACTGGGAAACCGGAAAAATCTACCTCAACATGGCAAACCAAACCCCGCCCTCAGTTTGAGGCTCAATCAATTTACAGAAAAGAAATTGCGCGGCCCCCGGACGTGCAACAACGCGTAGTAGGTGACGTTGCCGGCCGTCACCGTTTTGCCCTTGGCGTGGGCGCGGGCTAGTATGCGGGCAGCCATCAACGTTGCATCCTGCAACACCTCCTCGGCATCCTCGGCCCCGACGAAGGCAACCTGGTGCGGGATGGTGTTGCGGAGGCGGGGGACAATTTCATCAGTCAGCATTTTATCGGCGTGGGAACTCATGGTTATCTCCTGGGGTGAACCAACGTGGACCCGCGGGAAGCCGCTCCCGCCAGCGGCAGGAGTTCACGGCCGGGACGGGGAAGGAACAGCTAGGCTGACCTTCAAAGGTTTATAGCCCCGGCGGTGGGGGCTGTTGCGTGGGCAGCGGGCGTGGCGCGTGGGCAACCGTGAGCGGTAAGAGGCTCGAAAGGGGCACCGCAATTTCAGGTGGTTCGCGTAAGTGATTTGTTGCCAAACGGAGAGCGGTTGCGGGATGAGCACCCTGCGAACATCCGTCGGGCGAAAGAATCGGCGAATTAAAACAGGTAGAGAACGGGTAGAGGAAAACTCGTCCGATCCAGCCAGCGTGAGGAAACCCCTGATTTCATTGGTGCACCCGCCAGGAGTTGAACCTGGAACCTGCTGATCCGTAGTCAGCCGCTCTATCCAATTGAGCTACGGGTGCCACCGCGAGGGCGGAATGTAGGAAGCGGGTCTGGCGGGTGCAAGGGATTATTTACCCGTGCGGCTGCGGCCCAGTTGCGGCGACCCCACGCTTCGGTTTGGGGGCGGTTTCCCGGCCGCGTGGAACCGCGCGTTGACGAACACGGTCAACCGCGTGCCGAGGGCTTGGGCGGCGGGTTCCCTGCGGTGGGACTAAGCTTGATGACCGTCTCGCGCATTTCCTTGCCCGCCTTGAATTTCACGATTGCGCGCGGCGGAATCGGCACGTCAGTGGCGGGGTCGTTGGGATTGCGCCCGATGCGGGCTTTGCGAACCTTGACCTCGAAGACGCCGAAATTCCTCAGCTCCACCGTCTCCCCTTTGGCAAGCGCCTCGGTGATGTAGTCCAGCGTCTGCTGCACTACCTGCAGGACCTGCTGCTGAACCAGGCCGGTTTCTTCGCTGATGTGCAGGACGAGGTCGCGTTTGGTCATAAGTGGTGGCGGGTTGTAACTGTTTAACGAGTTGGTGGTGAAGACATAACGGAGACCCAGCGCACGGTCAAGCGCCGCTCTGTGGCCCTCCGACCACACGTTTGCTTGCCGATTCTGGAAACTCTGTTTTCCTCCAACGCGTTCGCAACGAAACCTATGTCGTCACTGTTCCAGCCGGGTCAACGATGGATGAGCGAGACGGAGCCGGAGCTGGGGCTGGGCACGGTCCAGTCGGTCACGGGCCGCGTGGTCACACTGGGCTTCGCCGCCGTTGGCGAGACGCGGGCCTATGCGCTGGACAACGCCCCGCTCCGCCGCGTGCGCTTCCGCCCCGGCGACCGCGTCCAGACCCGCACCCATGGGGCTTGGGTGGTGCAGTCGCTCACGGAGGATACCGGGTTAATCCACTACCACGGCCCGGCGGGTCGGCTCTGCGAAACGGAGTTGAGCGACACGCTCACGTTCAACCGCCCGACCGAGCGGCTCCTCAACGGCGTGGTGGAGGACTCGCCGGTGTTCGACCTCCGCTTCGCCGCGCTGCGCCATCAATACCGTCGTCGGCAATCACCCGTGCGTGGTTTCGCAGGCGGGCGCATTGACCTCCTGCCGCACCAGCTCTACCTCGCGGCGGAAGTCGCCGGCCGCCTCGCCCCGCGCGTCCTGCTCGCCGATGAGGTCGGCCTAGGCAAGACCATCGAGGCGTGCCTCATCGTGCATCGCCTGCTCCAGACCGGCCGCGTGCGCCGCGCGTTAATCCTCGTGCCGGAGCCGCTCATCCATCAGTGGTTCGTCGAGCTACTCCGCCGCTTCAACCTTTGGTTCCACCTCTTCGATGAAGAACGCTGCGTGTCCATCGAGGCGCATCAGCCGGACGCCAATCCCTTCCTCGATGACCAACTCGTCCTGTGCAGCGTCGCGCTCCTTGCGAACAACGAGCGTCGCCGCACCCAAGCCCTCGCCGCCGGCTGGGACATCGTTGTCGTGGACGAAGCGCATCACCTCGGCTGGAATCCCGAGTCCGTCAGCCCGGAATACGCCTTGGTCGAGGCCCTGGGCCGCCAAACGCCCGGCCTGCTGCTGCTCACCGCCACGCCCGAGCAACTCGGCATGGCCAGCCACTTCGCGCGGCTGCGCCTTCTCGACCCCGACCGCTATCACGACCTCGCCAGCTTCACGCGCGAGGCGGAGCAATACCGCGCCGTCGCGGACATGGCCGGGAAACTCCTCGCCCACCAACCGCTCACGCCCGACGAAGCCGTCTTCCTCGCTGCGATTCTCAAAGCCGACGCGTCCGCCGTGCAGGCCAAGCTCGCGCGCATCGCCGCCGGCGACGCCGCGTTGCGCGAGCAACTCCTCAGCGACCTGATTGACCAACACGGCCCCGGCCGCGTGATGTTCCGCAACACCCGCGCCGCGATGAAGGGCTTTCCGCAGCGCACCGTTCACCTGGAGCCGCTCGCCGCGCCTGCGAGCGCGACGCGCCTGCTCGACGCCTTGGCCGATGAGTTCGCTGCCGACACGAGTGCGAACCAAGCCACCAAGTTCGCCCCGGACTTCGACCTCGACCCGCGCGTCGCGTGGCTCGTGGAACTCCTGCGCCGCGAGCCGCAGGAGAAAGTCCTCCTCATCTGCCGCACCCAGGCCAAGGTCCTCGCCCTCGACGCCGCCCTGCGCAAGCTCGTCAGCCTCCCCGTCGCGCTCTTCCACGAAGGCCTGCCGCTGGTGCAGCGCGACCGCAACGCCGCGTGGTTCGCCGAGCCCGACGGCGCGCGCCTGCTGCTCTGCTCGGAGATTGGCGGCGAGGGGCGGAACTTTCAGTTCGCCCATCACCTCGTCCTCTTCGACCTGCCCTTCGACCCCGAGCTGCTCGAGCAACGCATCGGGCGACTCGACCGCATCGGGCAGACCGCCGAGATTCACATCCACGTCCCGTTCACCACCGGCAGCGCGCAGGAAGTCCTCGCCCGCTGGTATGACGAAGGCATCAACGCCTGCGCCCGCAACCTCCGCGGCGGCCGCGAACTCCTCGAACGCTTCGGCCCCCGCGTCCACGACCTCGCGCAAGACTTCCACGAGACCCAGCCCGCCGCCCGCGCCGAGCTGGCCCAACTCATCGCCGAGACTCGCCGCGCCGCCGCCGACCTCTCTACGCGACTCGAGCAAGGCCGTGACCGCCTGCTCGAACTCAACTCCTTCCGCCCCGAGTTGGTGACTCCCATCATCCAGGAGATTCGCCGCCAAGACGCCGACCGCACGTTGGAAAACTTCCTCCTCGCCGTCTTCGACCAACACGGCCTGCACGTCGAAGAGCTAGCGCCCCGCACCTACCGCCTCGGCTCGGGCGGCGTCTTCGCCGACTCCTTCCCCGGCCTCCCCGCCAACGGCCTCACCGTCACCGCCGACCGCTCCCGCGCCCTCGTCCGCGAGGAAGTGCAATTCCTGAGCTGGGACCATCCCCTCGTGACCGCCGCGCTCGACCTCTTGCTCGGCGCGGACGCTGGCAACAGCAGCGTCGCCCACTGGCCCGACGCCAAAACCCGCGCCCTCTACCTCGAAGCCATCTTCGTCCTCGAGTGCATCGCCCCGCCCGAGCTGCACGTGGACCGCTTCCTCCCGCCCACGCCCGTGCGCGTGCTCGTGGACCACACCGGCAAGGACGAGAGCACCACCTGGGACGCCGAGGCCTTCGCGCGCCGACTCAAGCCCGGCAACCTCCACGCCCTCCTGGACCTCCCCGGCCTGCGGGACGACGTGCTCCCCGCCCAAGTCGAGCAAGCCGAAGCCCTCGCCCAGCAACGCGTGCCCGCCCTCACCGCCCGCGCCAGCGCCCAGATGAACGCCGCGCTCGGCCGGGAAATCGCCCGCCTCACCGCCCTGCAACGCGTGAACCCCAACGTCCGCCCCGAAGAAATCACCGCCCTCGCGCACCAGCAGGCCGCCCTCGCCACGCACCTCCAATCCGCCCGCCTCCGCCTC
>JAYTIO010000257.1:0-2506 GCA_043731805.1 Pedosphaera sp.
ATCCGCTGCCCGGACGCTGCCGTGGCGGAGAAGATGATTGCCCTCATCGAGCAGGTCCGCTCGCAGGGCGACAGCGTGGGCGGGGTCATCGTGGGCCTCGCGCGCAACGTGCCGGCGGGCTGGGGGGAGCCGGTGTTCGACCGGCTGGAGGCGGACTTGGGCAAGGCGATGTTGAGCCTGCCCGCGACGAAGGGTTTTGAAATCGGCTCCGGCTTCGGCGGCACGCTGCTCACCGGCTCGCACCACAACGACGCCTTCCGCAACGTGGACGGCAAGGTCCGCACCACCACGAACCGCTCCGGCGGTGTGCAGGGCGGCATCTCCAACGGCGAGACCATCTACTTCCGCATCGCCTTCAAGCCCACCGCCACAGTCTTCCACGAGCAGGACACCGTGGACGTGAACCTCCAGAATACGACCCTCAAATCCCGCGGCCGCCACGACCCCTGCGTGCTCCCGCGCGCCGTGCCGATGGTCGAGGCCATGACCGCGCTGGTGCTCGCCGACCACGCGCTGCGGCAGCAGGCGCAGTGCGGCTGAAGACTGCGGTGCTTGGCAGGTATCAGCGGGATGTGCTAGCCATGAGCACGTAATGGAACTGAATGACCAACCCCTGCCCGCTTGGGCGGTGACGCCGGCGAAGGTTGCGGCGGCGATTCAACGGCTCGTGGAGACGGCCCGGCCCCGGAAGCTGTTTCTCTTCGGCTCCAACGCGACGCAAGTTGAACGCGGCAACAGTGACCTTGATGTCCTGGTGGTCACCGATGACTCGGTGCAAAACTCCCGGCAGGAAAGCGTCCGGCTCCGAAGCGCGCTGCGCGGCATCCTGATGCCCGTGGACATCCTCGTGGTGAACGAATCCTACTTCAACCAGCACCGGGATACGCCGGGCCTGATTTACCGCGAGGTGCTGGCCAACGGACGGCTGGTCTATGACGCCACCCGCTAACCCGCCATCCGGCAGTCCCCGTGACTGGCTCCGCCATGCCGAGAGTGACTTGCACTTGGCCCGGTTGGGCAAGGACGACCCCGATGTGCTGCGAAACCAGCTCGCCTTCCACGCGCAGCAAGCCGCGGAGAAAGCCATCAAGGCCGTGCTCATTGAGCGGGCTGTTCGGTTCCCCAGGACGCACGACTTGGAGACGCTCACGGAATTGGTGAGACTGGCGAAATTGCCGTGGCCGTTTGGCGCTGATGAAGTGGAAGCCCTGACGCCCTACGCCGTCGAGATTCGCTACCCCGGCGGTTTTGCGGAGGTCACAAAGCAGGAACTGGATGGAGCCATCGGCGCGGCGGAGAAGGTGATTGCTTGGGCGAGAGGCGTCGTGGGTTAGCCCATTTCTCCCAGGGGCGCTGGAATTCTCACTTCGGCTCAATCCCAAGTTCCGCCAGTTTTTTGGTCGCTTGCTGGGAGCCTTGTGCGGCGGCGTGCAGGGCGGCAGCTCCAACGGCGAGACCCTCTACTTCCGCATCGCGTTCAAGCCCACCGCCACGGTCTTCCATGAGCAGGACACCGTGGACGTGAACCTCCAGAACACGACGATCAAACCCCGGGGCCGCCATGACCCTTGCGTGCTCCCGCGCGCCGTGCCGAGGGTCGAGGCCATGACCGCGCTGGTGCTCGCCGACCCCGCACTGCGGCAGCAGGCGCAGTGCGGCTAGGAGTTTTCAATCAGGAAAGCAGGCGCACGAGGTCATTGGCTTGGCTTTTCGTTCCTGCCTGCCTGCCTGCCTGATTGAAAAATCGTTTTACCCTCCCCCGCCCTTGCACTAGCTTCCCGCCGTATGGACTGGCAGCAACTAGCGGCGCTCGCGATTGTCGGCATCGCCGCCTTTCTGCTGCTCCGCTCCCAGCTTCGCCCGCGCGGCCACAGTCTCTCGCAGGCCGGCCCGTGCGGCTGTTCCGCCACCGGCCCCGCTCCGAAAGGCTCCATCACTTACCGCGCGCGCAAAGGCGAGCGCCCGCAGGTCATCGTGAAGATGGGTTGAACCGCGTATCGTTCCCATGTCCAAGGCCAATTCCACGCAGCTCTTCCCCGCCGGTTCGCCGTCGCGCCCGTCTGGGGCCTCGAACGGCGAGACGGCCTGGACGCCGAACACGGATGTGTATGTCCACGCCAAGGGCGCGGTCATCAAGGTGGAGTTGGCCGGCCTCCGCAAGGAGGACTTGGAAATCACCGTGGACGGCGCGCGCCTGACCATCAGCGGCGTGCGGCAGGACGAATGCCGCAACGGGAACTGCAACTTTCAAGTGATGGAGATTCACTACGGCGCGTTCGAGAGCGTGGTGGAGCTGCCCGCCGGTTTCGACCTCGGCCAGGCCCGTGCGTCCTTTCAAAACGGTTTTCTCCGCGTGGATGTGCCGGCGACGGTTGCCAAGGAGATTGGCTAGCCGCGCGGCGCGTGAACGACTTCCCCGACCATGGCCGACACCGAATTCATCAGCATCCTCAACGCCGGCACCCCCACCGGCGCTGGCGACACCACCTTCCTCCGCGCCGGCGCG
>JAYTIO010000258.1:0-12276 GCA_043731805.1 Pedosphaera sp.
ACACAGCGGTCGGGCGCGGCGCGGCGGATGGTTTCAGTGAGCTGCCAATCGCCCGAGCCGCCGAAGAGGGCGAAGCGGAAGTTCGCATCGCGCGCGGCGAGCTGGCGGACGAGTTCGGCGAAGTGCTCGGCGGGCCAGCGTTTGTTGTCCCAGCGTGCACCGGGGTTGATGCCGAGCCAGCGCGAGCCGTTGACCGGCCACTTGGCTTCGGCAAGCGCAGCGACCTCGGGGCGCACCGGCAGCCACTCGAAGCGGTCATGCACCGGGATGCCCAGCGCGCGGGCGACGGCGAGATACCAATCCACGGCGTGGGGTTGGTCCTTCGGGCGCGGGACGGCGAGGTCGTAGGCGAGGTGCGCCCCTTCGCGCTCCAGTTCGAGGCCGATGGTGAAAGCCCCATCCGCCAGCCAAGCGAAGGCCGCGCTGCGAGCGAGGCCTTGGAGGTCAATTACCCAGTCGTAGCGCGCGGCGCGCATCGCTCGGATTTGAGCCAACCCCTCGGGCCAGTAAGCGGGCCAGCGCCAGCGTTTGCGCTCGAAGGGGATGACGGCGGCGAGGTCGGCATCGCCCTCCAGCAAGGGGCGGAGTTCGGCGGCGAGCCACCAGTGGACTTCTGCGTCGGGGATGTGCTGCTTGAGCAGGCGCAGGAGCGGTAGCGCCTGCACCACGTCACCGAGGGAGCTGGGTTTGAGTATGAGAACCTTCAAACGAAGGCCCGAGGCTGGCCTTTCAACTCGCAACCTTCAACTTTCAAGTTCGCCTTACTTGCCCAGCGCGAGGCGTTCCGCGAGCCGCTCGGGCAAGCCGACGGCGCGAATCTTCGCTTGGGCAGTGGCGATGTCGTAGTCCAAGCGGCGCAGCTCAATGGTGCTCTCGTCCATGTCGTAGATGACGTAGCCGCACTTCGGGTTGCCGTCGCGGGGCTGGCCGACACTGCCGACGTTGACGAAATACTTCTTGCCCGCTTCGACCTTGAACTTCGAGTAGGTGCCGCCGCGCACCGTGACGTCGCGCACGAAGGCCACGGGGACGTGCGTGTGGCCGAAGAAGCAAACGCCGGTGTTCTGGTAGGTGAAGCTGGCGGCGGCGGCGAGCTTGTCGAACACGTAGCCCCAGCGCTTGGGCCCGTCGAGCGTCGCGTGGACGATGGTGAAGTTGGCCACGAGCCGGATGTAGCGCAGCTCGCGCAGCCAGAGGATGTCCTCCTCGACGAGCTGGGCGCGGGTCCAGTTGACGGCCTCGGCGGCGTGCGGGTTGAAGCCCTCGAGCGCGGAGTCCACGGAGCAGTATTCGTCGTGGTTGCCCTTGACCACGGGCATACCCATGGAGCGGACCACATCAAGGCACTCCTTGGGGTTTGCGTTGTAGCCGACGACATCGCCGAGGCAGGCGTAGTGGGTCACCTTGTTGGCCAGCGCATCCGCCAGCACTACCTGGAGTCCCTCCCAGTTGGCGTGGATGTCGGCGATGATCGCGTATTTCATTGAACGGCGTTTAACGGACTATTTCAAAACCACGTAAATCACTGCGGGCTTCGGCCCACTGCGCGTCTTCCTGCCGGATCAAGCCATCCAGCCCCGCGTCCCGGATGCCCTGCCGGAAGGCTTCCAACTCATCCCGCGCGCCCTCGGCCACCAGTTCCACTCGGCCATCCGCCAAGTTCCGCACGGTGCCCGTGACCGCGTAACCCGCTGCCACCTGCTTCACCGTGTAGCGGAAGCCGACGCCCTGCACGCGGCCCGTATAAAACACCTGCAACCGGCTCCGGCTCATTTCAATTTTCATCGGCGGACGAACCATCTGGCGGAAGCCCGGCGGCGAACGGCGGCGACTATTCGGCAAAGCCGCGAATCAAATCAAGCCCCAAGGCTGGCACTCGTTTGGCCTGACCCTTTCTCGATGCACGCGTAGGCATTGTGGTTGTGGATGCTCTCGAAGTTCTCGGCCTCCACCTTATACCACGTCACGTCCGCGTGGGCGTTGAGCTTGAGCGCCACGTTGCGGACGAGGTCCTCGACGAACACCGGGTTCTCGTAGGCGCGCTCCGTCACGGCCTTCTCGTCCGCCCGCTTGAGCAGGGAGTAGAGTTCGCTGCTGGCGCTGGCCTCGACGAGTGCGATGAGGTCTTCGATCCACACCACTTTGTTCGAGCGGATGGCCACGGTGACGTTGCCGCGCTGGTTGTGGGCCCCGTGTTTGGAAATGGCCTTGGAGCAGGGGCATAGCGTGGTCACGCCCACGATGACGGTCAGCATGAAGTCAATTTCCTGGCCGGACGCCGTGGCGTCGAAGCGCGCGGTGTAGTCCATCACCCCCGCCTTGCCCGTCACGGGTGCCAGCTTGGTGAGGAAGAACGGGAACTCCATCTCTAGGTGCGCCGTCGCAGCGTGCAGCTTGGCCTGCATGGCGTGGAGAATGTCCACGATGTTCTCGACGTGGACGACCGAGCCGTGCGCGTTGAGCACCTCGATGAAGCGGCTCATGTGCGTGCCCTTGAACTCCTTGGGCAAGTCCACGCCCATCGCAATGGTGGCGATGGTATTCTGGTGACTGTGGGCCTTGTCGCGAATCTGGATGGGGAACCGCAGCCCGCGCACGCCCACCTTGTCGATCCGCAGCTCCCGGTGGTCGCGCCCGCTCTGCACATCGTGCAAAGGCGCTTTGGCGTGCGGGTCGGGTGGCATGGTGGCGGTGGCCTCGGCGGCGGAATCGCTGGCTCGAATCATGCCGGAGGCTAGTCACCGACCTGCCAAATGCCAACTGTTCTCCTGCCGGGGGAAGTTTCCCCAGCTCGGACGGCGTGGCCGCTCACTTCATCCCCACGCTGCTCGCACGCTTCGCACGCTTCCGGCTCGTGAGCACCTTCGTCACGGTGCCGAGCTTGAGATACTTCTGCTTCACCACCTCCAGGATGGCGTCGCGGTGGTCGTAGAGGCGCTTGAGCTTGCGGGGCTTCACCCGCGAGAGGACGTAGGCGGTGAGGAGCGGGAGGGCGATGGTGCTGTCGGTGTAGCAGACGACGCTGTCGGGGAGCTTGTCGGGGTCCACCTTGCCCCAGCTCACGGCTTCGGCGGGCGTCGCGCCGGAGAGGCCGCCGGTGTCGGGGCGGGCGTCGGTGATTTGGAGGAAGTAGTCGTGGCCCTTTTCCTCAATGCCCAGGACTTCCTGAATCTGCGGCTCGGTCTGGAGCATGAAGTTCTTCGGGCTGCCGCCGCCCAGGATCCACACGCTGCTGGTGTGGCCGGTGGACTTGGCGTGATAGACGAGGGCGGCGGTCTGGTTCACGTCGCGGTTCACGTCAGGCAAGAGCAGCGAGCCGCGCATGGCCATCGCGGCGACGTTCATGCCGATGCTGGAGTCGCCGGGGCTGCTGGTGAAGATGGGGATGCCGCACTCGTAGGCGGTGGCGAGCATGGAGCTGTCCTTGAGGCCGAGTTTCTTGCCGCGCGCGGCGACGTATTTGCCGAGGAGGTAGTGAAATTCATCCGTGCCCATGGGCCGCTGGAACTCCTGACCTTGGATGACCTCGCGGACAAAGGCATCGGTGTCGAGCAGCACGTTGTAATCGAAGAGCACGTCGTAGATGCGGATGACGCCCTCCTGATGCAGTTGCACATCGTCGAGGAACGGCGAGCCGCTGTGGAGCTTCATGTCCAGGCCGAAGTGGAGGTCGTGATAGAGGTTCGCCCCGGTGGAGATAATCCAGTCCACGAAGCCGGCCTTCATGAGCGGGATGAGGCAGGACTTGCCCAGGCCGGCCGGCGTGAGCGCGCCGGTGAGACTCATGCCGATGAAGCCGTCGTCCGGCAGCATCTTGCGCGCGAGGAGTTGCGCGGCTTCGCGGAGCCGGCCGCCGTTGTAGGCGAGCATGACCTGGTCAATGAGGTCGGCGGCGGAGATGTCCTTGCCGACCCCGAGGGGGTTGAGGCGCGGGTAGGCGGCGAATTTTTTGGAGGGTTTCGGGCTGGAGTTTTTGCTCATAACGCGCGGCGAGTGTTGCGGACGGGAAGGCAAAGGCAAGGGGAGTTTGAGGCGGAGGAATCACTCACTGGCACTGACCGGCACTGATGAAAACCTAGTCGCAGGTGAGCGGACGACCAGCCAAGCCCGAACTCCGGAATGGAATGGCGACGAAAGGGCACAAAGAGCACAAAACCAAACGCTTGGCAGGCAAGTGCCTCGGCGAAACATTGGCCCGGTCCCAGTTAGTTCCACCTCGGCCGCTTTGGGTTCTTTGCGCCCTTTCGCGGCTGAACTTCGGCATTCGGCTAGGTGCGTCCCGTTTGCTCGTTTCGGTTGAGTGCCAGTCAGTGCCGGTCAGTGGGGCCCCCATAATTTTGTCCGCACGCCCGGGTCCAAGGTCCGCCTAGTGCGTCGCCCGCCGTTTCGCCGCGAGGACGCGGAGGTGTTCGTGGATGACGGGAGCGCGCTCGACGAATTGCGTGAACTGCTCGCGAGGGAGGCGCAGCAGCATCGTCGGCGCTTCGGTGCGCAAGGTGGCGGTGCGGGCGGACTTTTTGGAGCACGGGTAGTTCCCGCAGCTTCTCCGGTTGGATGGCGGCGGTGCCGTCGGCGCTGACGTGCATGCCCGTTTGCTTGCGGACCAGCTTGGGATAGAGGCCCTCCTGCGCGACGAGGTCCGCGTGCCGGCCCTGCTGCACGAGCAGGCCTTTGTCGAAGACGAGTATGAGGTCGTAGTTCGTGATCGCGTCGAGCCGGTGCGTGACCGAGAGGACGGTGCGGCCGCGGCCGGCTTGTTCGAGCGTGCGGTTGAGCGCGGCCTCGGTGCCTGGGTCCAGGCCGGAGGTAGCTTCATCGAGGACCAGGATGCCGGGGTTGCGCACCAGCGCGCGGGCGATGGCGACGCGTTGCCGTTGGCCGCCGGAGAGGCGTCCGCCCCGCTCGCCCACGAGCGTGTCGTAGCCTTGCGGTAGTGAAAGGATCAGGTCGTGAATCTCAGCGGCGCGGGCGGCGGCGAAGATTTCTTCGTCGGTCGCGTCGGGACGGCCGTAGCGGATGTTCGCCTTGACCGACTCGTTGAAGAGGAAGCTCTCGTGAAAGACGATGCCGCATTGGTCGCGCAGGGGTTTGAGCTGGGTGCTCTTCACATCCACGTCGTCGTAGCAGACGCCGCCGGAGCCGGGCTCGTAGAAGCGCATGGCGAGGTTAAGCATGGTGCTCTTGCCCGAGCCGCTGGTGCCGACGAAGGCGACCGTCGAGCCGGCGGGGATGGTGACTGAGACGTTGCGCAGGTTCAGCACCGCGCCGGTGTAGCTGAAGGAAACGTCGCGGAACTCCAGCGCGCGGCTGAAGTGCGGCAGGGGCGGCGCGGCGGGCACGTCGGCCACCTTCACCGGCTCGGCGAGCAGCGCGTTGACGTTCGCGAAGGCCATCCCCGCGTCCATCAGGCGCGGGAGAAACTGGATGAGCACCGACACCGAGCCGCACAGGCCCAGAAAGAGCGTTTGAAACGCGGCGAGCTGGCCGACGGTGATCGCCTTCTGGTGGGCCGGCCAGACGCCGCCGCCCAGAACGGCGACCTGGAGGACGTAGGTGCCCACGCTGGCCGTGCGTTCGAGCATCGCGGCGGTGAAGGCAAACCGCAGGGCCGCGCCGCGTTGGGCGCGGCTGCGCGTCACGAACCGCGCGCGTGCGGCGGGCTCGAGGCTGAACCCCTTGACCACCGGCTGCGCGCCGAGGTTTTCCTGCACGACGTTGAGCACGTCCCCTTCCGCCACTTTGCAGTCGTGGCTGGCCTGGGCCACGCGGGGCGAGAAGAAGCGCGGCCCCAGCACGGCCACGGGGAACACGAGCATCGCCAGCCGCCAATCCAGCAGGAACAGCAGCGTGACGATCACCACGGTTTCCAAGGCCGGGATCATCACCCACCCGGCGGAGACCACCAGGGTGTATTCCACGTCCTTCAAGTTCCCCGAGAAGCGGGCCGCGATCTCGCCGGGCGGCGTGCGCTGAAAGAAGCCCAGCGGCAGCGCCTGTAGATGGGTGAAGAGCCGCTCTCGAATCTCCGCCATGATGGCCACGACCGTCCGGGCCACCAGGTAAGTGCGCGCAAAGCCGACCGCCGCCGCCACGACCATGCCGGCCCCGATGCCCGTGAGCACCGGCAGCAGCAGCGCGACCTCGCCCCCCCACCAGCACGCGGTCCACCAGATACGCGAAGCCCATCGGCAGCCCGGTGGTGAAACTCACCTCCACCAGGCAGCACAGGAGGATCAGCCACGCCAGGGTGGCGTGGCCGCGGAGATACACCCAGGTGCAACGCAGGAAATTCCCCACGCTGGCGCGTGGCTGGGGCGGGGCGGTGGTCGGCATTTGGGCGGGCCAGGCTGCTTCCGCAGCGCATGGAACAGGTGGAAAAAGTGGCGTCCGGAGTGAGCGTCAATGGGCTTCGGCGAGCGCCTCGAAGACGTGGCCGACCATCTTCTCTGAGGGCTTGAGTGTCGGTTCGCCGGGCACCATTTGGACGGACACGCTTCATTCGGATGCAGGGCGAGGTAGGTGATGGCCTTGAACTTGCGCAGCAACTCGCGCGCGTCGCGGCCCAAGTTCAAGCTGATGATCTCCGCCGAGACGAGCTGGCCCGCCGGGCTGATGATCAACGTGCCGCGTCGGGTCAGGCCGGTCGCCTCGTCATACGCGCCGAAGAGTTTGCTCACCCCGCCCGCCGGTTCCGCCCCCATGCTGAAGCGGACGTTCTGGAGCAGCTTCTCCGAGTTGCGCCACGCGAGGTGCGCATACTTCGTGTCCGCCGAGACGGAGATGACCTTCACTCCGAGCGCTTGAATCTCATCGAGGTGATCGGCGATGTCGGCGAGTTCCGTGGGGCAGACGAAGGTGAAGTCCGCCGGGTAAAACACGAGCCCCGTCCACAAGCCCTGCTGGCGCAGTTGGGCCAGCGAGATTCGGCCGAACGCGCTGGTGGACGGTTCGTAGGTGTCCATCGTGAAATCGGGCACGTCCATGCCCGGGGAGATGACTGCGGTGACGCGCGAATCCATAGCGGTTGGTAGCTTGGTGGGGTTGATTGGTAACAGTGTCGGCGGCTGAACGCGCGAAGCACAAACTTACCGCATAGGTTTGTCATTCTTGCGCTGTCGGCCCGGAGGAACTCCTGCCAAGGCCCGGTAGCAATCAGTGGAATGCCGACCGGACGCCCGGGCGAGCGGCGTCTCCCTTCCGCAGCACAGGGAAAGGGCGAGGGCCCCAACGCCACGTGCCCCAAACCGCGCATGGGGATCCTGAACGGGTGCCGACGACCTTCAGTTGCCGCGTTGCGCGTGGAGGGTTCACAGCCAACTCGAACTGCGATTGCCCGCGGACGGCAACCGCAAGCCGTTGGCGGCAGGGACGGACCTACTTCTTCGCGTCCCGCCACAGCCAGCGCATGGCCTCGGGGAAGAGTTGCGTGCCGTGGTTGCCGCTGTGGACGCCCTCGCCGAAGACGAACTTGTGGTCGTAGCCCTTTTCCTTCAGCGCGGCGGCCATCGCTTTGTTCGCCTCGGGCCAGGAGCCGAACTGGTTGACGATGTCGTTGGAGCCGTCTTGCTGGAAGATGCGGATGGGTTTCTTGGCGGTGGTGCGGACCAGCTCGGGATACGCGTTGCCGCCCCGGATGTTGGTGAAGCTGCCGACGGTGGTGAAGCACTTGCGGAACTCGTTGGGCCGTTCCCAGCAGACGGTCCACGCGCAAATGCCGCCACTGCTGCTGCCGGCGATGCAGCGCTGCTCGGGGTCTTTGGTGAGGTTCAACTGCTTGCCGACTTCCGGGAGGATTTCCTCCAAGAGGAAGCGCGCGTAGGCGTCGCCGAGGCTGTCGTATTCGAAGCTGCGGTTGGAGGGCGGCGCGGCCTTGCCATCGGCGCGCTTGGGCGCGACTTCGCCGGGCTTGAGCGCCTTGGTGCCGGGGCGGATGAAGATACCAATGGTCACGGGCATTTCCTTTTTGTGGATGAGGTTATCGAAGACGGTCGGAGCTTTATAGGAAACGCCGTCCTGGCAGACGAAGACGGCGGCGGGGGTCTTGCCGTCGTATTGCTTCGGGACGTAAACGGAATACTTCCGCACGGTGCCGGGGAAGACCTTGCTGTCGTTCCACTCGTGCTCGGTGAGGGTGCCCTTGGGCACGCCGGGCTGCTCCTCGGAGTCGGGGGTGAGCTTCTTGTATTGGTCGTCGGGCGAAGCGGGCTTGGTGTCCGCCGCGAAGAGCGGGGTGGCGAGGGCGAGGCAGAGTAGGGGAGTGAGGAGGAATTTCATGGCTGTGTGTGTTTGGAGAAATCTACTACTACTTCTTCGCTGGCGGCTGGTCCTTCGGCGGCGGGAGGAAGAACAGATTCCCATTCGCCTTGGTCTTGCGGGCGAACACCTTGTCCGCGCAGGTCACGTAGAGGAACTCCATCTTCGGCCCCGCGAAGCCGCAGCTCGTCATGAACTTGTCCGACGGCTTCGGCAGCACGCCGCTCATGCGCCCGGTGGGGTCGAACACCTGCACGCCCACGGCGCTGGCCACGTAGTAGCGGCCTTGTGCGTCGCTGGTCATGCCGTCGCCGCTGCTGGCGGGCTTGTAAACGGGCGAGCGTCCGTCGGGGCTCTTGGCGTTCACGTCCACCTCGGTGCGGAGGGTCATGTAAGGCTCCTTGTGCGAAAGGCTGCCGTCCGCCTCGATGCGCATGGCCCAGACGTGTTGCCCGCGCGAATCGGACACGGCGAGCGTGCCTTGGTCCGGCGAGAGGGTGAGGCCGTTGGGCGCGGCGATGCCGGTGTCCACCGCGCGCTTCTCGCCGGTCTTGGGGTGGATGAGCGTCACCTGTTTCTTGCCGGTCTCGGTGATGTAGATGTGGCCCTTGTGCGTGACGACCAAGTCATTCGGCTGCACGTCCTCGGCGATGACGGTCTGCTTGCCGCCGGGTAACTCGAAGGCGACGAGCTGCTTGTCCTTGCCCACGCAACCGTAGAGCCGCCCGTCCGGCCCCCACTTCAACCCGCTGCACGAAGTGCCTTCGAGGAACTTGGTCTTGGTGCCGTCCGGAGCGACCTGCCAAATCGCCGGCGGCGTGCTGCGCATGTCGCTGAAGTAGAAATTGCCCTTGGCATCCGCGCACGGCGCGTCGGTGAACGTGTGGCCCTCGGAGACCAGCCTCCAGCCCTCACCCTCGATGAGCAGCATCGAGAGCGGCATGTCCTGCGACTGGGCCTTGAGGGTGAGTAGCGCGAAGCCGAGGAGGGTGAGCGTCCAGTGGTCGAGTCGTTTCATGTGTGTGTCGGGCGTGGTTTCTGCCACGAATTGAGTGCGGAGGAAACAGGTATCTTCGTGGCTGCGGTGTTCAGGCTTGCTGCCGACTCTGTCCTTACCGAAACTCTCCGCGCTGCACCCCATCGCAACCATGCGTCTCGCGTCCGTCCTCACGCCGCTGAACGAATACCACCTCACGCTCGCAGCGCAGTGCGGCGTGGAGGACATCACCGTGCGCTACCCCGGGCCGGACCTGGCAGAGCTGCTGCGCCGCAAACAGCTCATCGAAGCGCACGGTCTCCGCCTCGCCATCGTCGAGGGCTACCTGCCCATCGAGCGCCTCAAGCTGGGTCGCGACGACGGCACTGAACTCGCCGCGATGAAGTCCCTCATCCGCCAGATGGGTCAGGCCGGCATCCCCATCCTTTGCTGGAACTTCATGGCCGGCACCGACTGGGTTCGCACGCGGCTGGACGCGCCCGAGCGCGGCGGCGCGCGCGTGACGGAGTTCGACCTCGCAGCGGCGGAACGCGCGGTGTCCCTGAGTGCCACGGCCAGCACCATCGCCAGTGACCGCATCTCGGCAGACGAACTCTGGGCGAATTTGGAACGGCTGCTGCGTGAGTTGGTCCCCGTCGCCGAGGAATGCGGCGTGTTCCTCGCCATGCACCCGGACGACCCGCCGCTGCCGGAGTTCCAGGGCAAGGCCCGCATCATGAACTCGGTGGAAAACTTCGAGCGCCTTGTCCACCTCGTGCCTAGCACGCACAACGGCATCTGCTTTTGCCAAGGCACCTTCGCCGCGATGGGCGTGGACATCCCCGCCACCATCCGCCGCCTCGGTCCGCACATTCGCTACGTCCACTTCCGCGACGTGCGGGGCAGGGGATCGGCGCACTTCGTGGAGACCTTCCACGACAACGGCCCGACCGATATGGTCGCCGCGATGACGGCTTACCGAGAAGCCGGCTTCACCGGTCCGATGCGGCCCGACCATGTCCCGCAGCTCATTGGCGAGGAGCATGGCGAGCCGGGCTACACGATGCTGGGCCGGCTCTTTGCCTACGGCTACATGAGAGGACTGATGCAATCGGTGGAGAAGTTCGTCCGAAGCCCCAGCTAATCCTAACTGCACGCGCTCAGAACCAATCGCCCCATGACTGACTCACCTACGCCCTCGACCGTCCGTTTCCGCATCGTCGGCGTTAGCATGCTGATGGCCTTCATCCTCTACCTCGACCGCGTCTGCCTCGGCGAGATTGTGAAGTCTGATTCCTTTGCGCGCGACTTGCTGCTGTCGGACAAGGACCTCGGCGACATCCTTGGCGCGTTCTTCTTCACCTACGCGCTGTTCCAAATCCCCACCGGCTGGGCCAGCGACCGCTTCGGCGCACGGAAAATCCTTACCGCCTACATCGTGATGTGGTCGCTATTCACGGCGCTGACCGGCTTCATGTCCACCTTCGCGGGACTGCTCGCCATGCGGTTGCTCTGCGGCGCGGCGGAAGCGGGCGCGTATCCCACGAGCGGCGCGATCATCCGTCGCTGGATTCCGATCCATCAACGCGCGCGGGCCAGCTCGTTCGTGGCGTTTGGCGGCCGGCTTGGAGGCGCCCTCGCGCCGGCGATCACCACTTGGATGGTGTTGAGCCTCGGCCATTGGCGACGCCCACTGTGGATTGATGGCGCGGTCGGCGTCTTGGTTGCCGCCCTCTACTGGTATGTCGTGCGCGACCGCCCCTCAGAGCATCCCGACTGCAACGACGCCGAGCGCGCTGTCATCGGCAATCCGCCGGTGGAACCGCCCGTGCCGACGCGTGAGTTCCTCGCCATGCTCGGCGCGTTTTGCACCAACCGAAACCTATGGCTCAACGGCCTTGGGCAATTCAGCACCAACGTCGGCTGGGCCTTCCTCGTCACCTGGCTGCCCAAGTATCTCAAGCGCGAGCAGCACGTCTCTGACGAGCAAGGCGCGCTCATGGTCTCGATCGTGCTCGGCTGCGGCATGGGCGGGCAACTCGTCGGCGGCTGGCTGGCAGACCTGAGCGTGCAGCGGCTTGGCCTGCGCTGGGGGCGCGTCTGGCCGCTCTTCGCCTCGGGCACCTTGGCGGGCTGTGCTTACCTCGTGTCGTTGCAGATGGACACGGCGTGGGGCGTCGTCGCCTGCTTCTGCGCCGTGTCGTTCTTCGTGGACCTCGGCAACCCGGCGACGTGGGCCTTCATGCAAGACATCGGCGGGCGGGCCACCGCCGCTGCTTTCGGCTGGGGCAACATGTGGGGCAACTTCGGCGCAGCCGCCATCGCAAAGACCGCGCCGATGATCGTCGCCGCCGGAGCCACCCCGGTGATTGGCCAGCGCAACGTTTTCCTTGTCTGTGTCGGCGCGCTCTTCCTCTACGGCTTCGTCTCCTTAGGCCTCGACGCCACCAAGCCCGTGCTCAAGCCAGCGACGCCCACCGCGTAGCCAGTGAAACGCTTGCAACCGTTGCTTACCCTTCGCCCCATCGGCTTTCTCACCACGCACAAGCAGGTGAAGTTTCAGGCCCTGCACCAGCCCGCCGAAGACCAGTCCGAACGCAACGTCCTCGAACTCCTTCCCGAGCCGGGCTACCAGCAAGCCCTCCAGGACCTCGCCGGCTTCTCCCGCGTGTGGTTGCTCTGGTGGTTCCATCGCAACGCCTCCTGGCGCCCGCTCGTCCTCCCGCCGCGCGGCCCTGCCCAGCGGCGCGGCGTCTTCGCCACCCGCTCGCCGCATCGGCCCAATCCCCTCGGACTCACGCCCGTCCAACTTCTCGGCATCGAAGGCCGCAAGCTCATTCTCGGCCCGTGCGACCTCGTGGACGGCACGCCCGTCCTCGACATCAAGCCCTACATCCCCGCCTACGACGCCTTCCCCGACGCCGGCGGCGGCTGGACCGAAGCCGTCGAGGCCGCGCTGGTCGGGCCGCCGAAGTTTGCCGTGCAATTCGCGCCCCTGGCGCAGACGCAAGCCGAGTGGCTCCACTCCGACTGGCAAGTGGACTTCC
>JAYTIO010000259.1:0-2881 GCA_043731805.1 Pedosphaera sp.
GCTCGACGGTCACGGCTTGTGGACGCTCTCCCGTGGCCTCGCCCGCTCGCGCCAGCGCTATTACGAATGCCTCGAATCCGCCGACCGCCCCCGCCGGAGCGACCTCGATGGCCGGGGTAACCTCTCGGACGCCGCGCTCGCCGAGTTCTGCGTGTTCTTCCTGGAAACCATGCTGGACCAAATCCAGTTCATGAGCGGCCTGCTGGACCTGCCCGCGCTGCGCACGCGCGTGGAGCGCTACTTCCAGTTCCAGGCCCTGCACCATCGTCGGCATCGCGAGGCGCTCATGCGCGTGGTCCGCACGCTCGTGGACGAGGGTGAAATCCCGCGCGCCCGCGTGCAGGCCATCACTGGCAAGGCCGCCACCGTCTGCGCCGAAATCATCAAGCTGGGACTGACGGAAGGCCTCCTCGACACACCTAGCCCCAAAGGTCCCCTGCACGCCGCTTTCCCGGCGAAAGTTCAGGAGTTCTACTTCCCGCAACTCTTCCTCGACCTCCCCGTCGAGGCACCTTCCGGAAGGGTCATGTGAGTAGCTTTCGGCTCAAGTGCCACGCGCTTGAAGAATCGTCCAACCTGGCGCCCCGGAAATCATCGCCGCCGACAACACTGCCAACCTGGAGGTGCGACGGAACATTTCGCCACGGTCGCCGGACACCGGAAATAGCAAGGCAGCCTACCCCGGGTGGAGGCTGGCTGAGTGTTGTTCCACTTCGCTGGCTGGACGTGGAACGCTGTCGGGTGGCGTGGTCACGCTGAGTTCGTGAATGAATCAGCGTTCCGCCTGAAGTCCCTGCCCGAACCCATCGGCGTTCACGGCTGAGGCTTGTAATAAAAATCGGTATTGATACGGTCATTGTAATGCTTTCAAAGTCTGTGTAACAATTCTAAACCATGAAACCGGTTTCGTAACACCATGTTGTCTGGGCGAAAACTCTTCCCTATTGGCTACACTTGGCTCGCCAAGCAGTTCCAGCTCGATCCGATCCCGCACTTCGTTGAGTCATTCACGGCGGATCCCGGCGTCCGGCTGACCGAGCGGGACGGAGGTCGTGTCCGGGAGATTTACCCGCACACTGCTCATCGGCTGACCACGGCATTGGAGCATCTGGACTTCGCCCTGAAGCGGGAGGGACTGCACCTGCAACTCCTGCGCGGCGTGCTGTCCCGGCTCGCGTCCGACGAGGTGGCGACGTTCGTCCGGACCACGCCCACCGGGGCCAATGCCCGGCGCATCGCACATCTTTACGAATCCTTCAGCGGCCAGCGCCTGTCCCTGCCCGACCTCACGATGGGGAACTACGTGCCCCTGGCCGATCCCGACCTCTATTTCACCGGACGGGTGGCAAAACTCCCGCGCTGGCGGATCAACCACAACCTCCTGCACACGCTCGATTACTCCCCGATGCTGCGCCGCACCCCGGCCCTCGCGCCGGAACGGGACGCCGCCCTGCACCAGCGCTGTGCCGAACTAATTGGCCAGGTGCCGCCGGAAATCTTCCAGCGCGCCCTCCGCTACCTCTACGCCAAGGAAACCCGCACCTCCTACGCCATCGAGCACGAGACGCCCACCCAGCAGCGCGCCGAGCGCTTCATGGCCCTGCTCGCCCGCGCCGGGGCGGAGGATTTCCTGGGCGAAAAAGGTCTCGTTGCGCTGCAACACGCCATCGTGGACCCTCGTTTCGCCGCCACCGGCTGGCGCACCGTCCAGAACTACGTGGGCCGCACCCTGGCCCCCGGCATGGAGGAAGTCCACTTGGTGCCACCGCGCCCGGAGGACCTCGGCCCGCTCATGCAGGCCTGGCTGGAAACCGCCCGCGACCTCGCGACCTCCGACGCCGTGCCGCCCATCGCCGCCGCCGCCCTCGTGGCCTGGAGCTTCGTTTACCTTCACCCTTTCGAGGATGGCAATGGCCGCATCCACCGCTTCCTCATTCATCACCTCCTCGCCGCCCGGCGCTTCGGCCCGGCGGGCGTGCTCCTGCCAGTTTCCGCCGTCCTGCTCAATCGCCCGGCAGACTACGACGCCTCGCTCGAAGCCTTCTCCGTCCCGCTGAAGGAACGCACCGACTACGAACTCTCCGACGACGGCGGATTGACCGTGAGCAACGCCACCCTCGACCACTTCCGTTATCTGGATTGCACCGTCATGGCCGAGGCCTTGCACGGCTTCCTCGCTGAGACCATTGAGAAGGAAATCCCGGCGGAACTCCGCTTCCTCCAGTCCTACGATGCCGCCCGCGCCGCCATGCGCGACGTGGTGGACCTTCCGGAACCCGCCGCCAACCTCTTCCTCCGTCTCTGCCTGCAAAACGCCGGACGCCTCTCGCAAACCAAGCGCAGGCTCGCGGCCTTCGACCGGCTGACCGACGACGAAATCAGCCGCCTGGAGCAGGCGATTGCCACGGCCTACGCGCGCATTTGAACAGCCACTGACTCGACGGCACTGATGCAGGGCACTCATGAAATAGCAAGGCAGCCAACCCCGGGTGGAGGCTGGCTGCGTGTTGCTCCAGGTCGCTGGCTGGACGTGGAACGTTGCCGGGTGGCGAGGTCAGACGGGTGCGAGGCTGAAGTAGCGCTGCGCGTCGGCCACGCTGATGGGCGGGCGTAGATGGCGTTCTTGTGGAACGCGGCTTAGGCCGGCGTAGCTTGCTGTAAGGTTCAAGCCATGCAGCGCCAGCCAGCACAGGAGGCACGTCGTGCGCAGGACGTTGAGGGTTGTCGGTTTCAGTTTGGCGAGCAGCGCCCGCACCTTTCGAGCAGCGGCGGCAGTCACCACCCGAAAATCTCTTCGATGCGCTTGCGCACCTTCTGACTGGTTTGGTAGCCCAGCGTCCGCGTGGTGCGGCCATCCAGTCCTTTGACCGCGCGGTCCTTG
>JAYTIO010000260.1:0-3190 GCA_043731805.1 Pedosphaera sp.
CAGCATGGCGTGGTATGGCTCGATCACGGCGGTCTTCCCCGAGGGGACGACGCTGGGGGACATGATCCGCAGCACGGTGCCGACGACTTACACGCCGCCGGCAAACCCGCCGGGGCCGACTACGTTCACCCATGCGGCCTCGCCCGCAGCGGGCGAGCTCACGGCAAGTTTCACGGCGGCGCGGGCGGCGACGTTTGACGTTTATCGCAAAGGCCCGGGGGACGCGGCCTTTGTGGAGGTGGTGCATCTCTCGACGCACCACGAATACAGCGTGAGCGGCTTGCCCCCGGGGACGTATCTGCTCCAAGTCCAAGGGCATAACAGCGGCGGCTACGGCCCGATGAGCGCGGAGCAGTCGGTGGTGGTGGGGTAGCAGAGCAGGGGAGCGCACCCACGCTTTCTCCCTCACCCTAGCCCGCTCCCGCGCTGAGAGAGGGGACCCGCACCGGCGCGTCTGGCAAAGGCATAGGCCTTGGTGCCATGCCCGGGCGGCCGGCCATGCTCCCGCTGCCAGCGGGAGTGGGCCGGGGCGTGGGCGAACGGCCCGGACTATCCGCACCGTGGCCAGAAGGTGAGCAGCGCCCGCGCAGCAGCAGCGGGCGGAATGCACTGGATTTTTAGCAACGCATTTCCCACAGTGAGCAGCAGAACAACATCAATCTAATGAAGCCCCTTCTCGTTCACTTCCTGTCCGTGGTCGCCTTTGCCACGACGTTGGCCAGCGCCGCACCGCTCGTTTTCCAAGGCACCGATGGGCCGGGCAAGGGCAAGCACCTCGTTTTCCTTGCGGGCGACCACGAGTATCGCTCGGAGGAGTCGCTGCCGGCGCTCGCGCGGCTGCTGGCAAAGCATCACGGGTTTAAGTGCACGGTGCTGTTTAACATTGATAAGGAGGGCAACATCGGGGCCGGCGAGCCGCAGACCATGCCGGGCATGGAGGCGCTCGACACGGCGGACCTGGCGGTGGTGTTCCTCCGCTTCCAGAGCTTCCCGAAGGAGCAGATGCAGCACTTCGATGCCTACTTGAATCGCGGCGGGCCGGTCATTGGGCTGCGCACGGCGACGCATGGGTTCAAGATGGGTGCCGACGATGCGTTCGCGAAGTATTCCTATAACAGCAAGGTCGCGGGCTACGAACTCGGCTTCGGCCATCAGGTGCTCGGGCAGACTTGGGTCGGGCACTACGGGCAGAACCACCGGCAAAGCACGCGCATCAGCATCGTGCCGGAGCAGGCGGCGCATCCCATCCTGCGCGGGGTGAAGGACATTTGGGTGCAGGCCGGCGGCTACGTGGGCAAGCCGGTGGATGCCGAGGTCCTTACGCTGGCGCAGCCGCTCAATGGCATGACGCCGGAGTCGCCTGCCGATGCGACGAAGCCGCCGCAAGCGTCCGAGTGGACGCGCAGTTATAAGTCCGCGTCGGGCCAGCCGGCGCGCGTCTTCACGTCGCTCTACGGCACGTCGGAGGACATTACAAACGAAGGTTATCGCCGGATGCTGGTGAACAGTTGCTTTTGGGCGCTGGGCCTTGAAGCCGGGATCAAGCCGGACTTGAACATCGCGTTTGTCGGGCCGTTTAAGCCGAACACCTTTAACGGCGGCGGCTACGCGCGCGGCATCATGCCGGAGATGTATGCGGGTTTCGAGAGTCAGATTCCCGCGAATGACAACACCAAGAACCCGGACCCGAAGCCGACGAAGAAGCCGGAGCCGGCGAAGGCCGCGCCCCAGTCGGCACCGGCAGCGAAAGCTGAAGCCGGCAAGCCGGACGCCGCCCTGAGCCAACCGGCCGACGGCACCCTGGCCACGGGGAAGCCGGCGAAGTTCATCCGCATCGAACTGCCGGGTGACCAACGCGTGCTCTCGCTCGCGGAGGTCGAGGTCTTCTCCGGCGGGAAGAACCTTGCGCGCGCGGGCAAGGCGTCCCAGTCGAGCACCGACCACGGCGGCGTGGCGGAGCGGGCGATTGACGGCAACAAGCATCCCGAGTTTGGCAACGGGGGCCAGACGCACACGAAGGACGGCGGCGGCTCGAGGAACCCGTGGTGGGAGCTCGACCTCGGCGGGGCGAAGGACATTGAGAAGGTTGGCGTGTGGAACCGCAGCGGCTACGAGAGTCGGCTCGACGGCTTCACGCTCACGTTGCTCGACGCGGACCGGAAGGAAGTGTTTCGCGCGGCCGGCATCGCCGCGCCGCAGGCGCTGGAGATAGATGTGAAGGGCGGGGGCAAGTTGGCTTACCTCGCCTATGACGGGCAGCCCGGCCAGCCGATGGGCAAGGGCGTCACGCAAGTTGCGGCGGCGGCGAAGGGCGACGGGAAGAAGAACGGTGGCAAGCAGGCCGCGCCCACTGGCCCCGTGCTGGCCGACGTGCCCGCGGACTATCGCGACCCGTCGCCGTTCGCGTTCAAGAAGGGCGAGGTGGTCGCGATGCTTGGCAACGGCCTGCCCGACCGCATGCAGCACGACGGCTGGATGGAGACGCTGTTGCAGAGCCAGTTGCCTGAGCAGCAGGTGCGCTTCCGCAACTTGAGCGCGAGCGGCGACCGGCCCAACTCCTATCCGCGCAGCAGCGGCATGCCGTCCATCACGACTTACTTGCAGCACGTGAAGGCGGACGTGGTGTTCGCGTTCTTCGGCTACAACGAGTCGTTCGACGGCGTCGAGAAGGCGGACGACCATCGCAAGAAGCTGGTGGACTTCGTGCGCACCACGCGCGGCAGCAAAGGCAACGGCACGAGCTTTCCCCGCATCGTGCTCTTCAGCCCCATCGCGCACGAGGACACGCGCAACCCCAATGTGCCCGACGGCAAGGCGCACAACCCGCAGCTCGAGGCTTACACCCAGGCCACCGAGGCGGCGGCAAAGGAAGCGGGCGTCGCGTTCGTGGACTTGTTCCACCCGTCGCTGGAGTTGTTCAAGCAGGCGAAGGCGCCGCTCACCATCAACGGCATTCACCTCACCGAGGAAGGCAACCGCCAGCTCGCCGAGGTCATCGCCAAGGCGCTGTTCCACAAGTCGGTCAGCGCGTCGGGCTCGATGGAGTCGCTGCGCGCCGCCGTGCTCGACAAGGATGACAAGTGGAACAACCGCTACCGCGCCCGCGACGGCAATGACGTGTGGGGCGGCCGCTCGACGCTCACGTTCGTGGAGGGCCAGAACAACGCCGTGGTGCTCCAGCACGAGCTGA
>JAYTIO010000261.1:0-7857 GCA_043731805.1 Pedosphaera sp.
CCGTTGTTGCCGCCGGCCTCGAGCTTGAACTCGTAGCGGAAGATGAAGTCGCTGTATTCGCGTTCGGTGAGGAGGTTGCCGCCGCCGCCCTTGGCGCAGAAGAGGACGCCATCCTTGACGCCGTAGCCCGCGCCCTGGCCGCCGAGGAGTTGCCAGCCGTTGAGGGTTTTGCCGTCGAAGAGCGGGAGGAAGCCGGCCTCGGGATTCATGGTGGCGCAGCCGGCGAAGAGGCCCGCGCCCAGCGCGAGCGAGCCGAGGCCGAGGAAGAATTGGCGGGAGGAAAACATGGTGTGGAGCGTGAGTTGTTGAACCAGTGGCGGCAGGCTGTTGGAAAGGAAAAGGGGTGTCAAGCGCTCGGCCTTCCGCGCTGACTCTGGCTCGTAATCTTAATCTTAACCCTGCTCCGCTCGGTCGCGCTAGCCACGGAGGCGCAGGATTGAGATTAAGATTACGAGCCGGAGGAAAGGCCCGGCTGGCTGCCTTGACTCACTCCCGGGCGCTACCTACAGTCCGCACCATGATTCGACGGACCTTGCGCGCGACGCTGCTGCTGGTGGCGGTGATCGCGTTCCCGCACCTCAGCCCGGCCCCGCTGATTTACACGCCAGGCGAGGGCTGGACCTACGAGGCTTACGGGAGCACGGGCAATTGGCAGAAGACGCGCGCGAAGGACCAGCTCGAAGTCGCCGAACAGGCCTTCGAGAAGAAGGACTACGACCTCGCGCTCAAGGCCGCGCGCCATGCGGTCAAGAAGTGGCCGCTCTCCGACTACGCGCCCAAGGCGCAGTTCCTCGTGGGCCGCAGCCTCGAGGAGCAGAAGAAGGACGAGGACGCGTTCAAGGCTTACCAGACCCTGCTTGAGAAGTATCCCAAGGTGGAGAACTACGAGGAGGTGCTCAAGCGCCAGTTCGAGATCTCGAACCGTTACCTCGGTGGCCAGCGCTTCAAGCTCTGGGGTGTCGTGCCGACTTTCCCTTCGATGGAAAAGACCTCGGCGATGTATGAGAAGGTCATCAAGAACGGGCCTTACAGCGTGGTCGCCCCGCAGGCGCAGATGAGCATCGGCACCGCGCAGGAGAAGCGCGGCGAGTTCACCGACGCCGTGCGCGCTTACGAGAAGGCCGCCGACAAGTATCACGACCAGAAGAACCTCGCCGCCGACGCGCTCTTCAAGGCCGGCCAGACCCACCTCAAGCAGGCCAAGAACGCCGAATACGACCAAGGCATCGCCGGCCGGGCCATCTCGGCGTTCACCGATTTCATCTCGCTCTACCCGGAGGACAAGCGTGTGCCCGAGGCGCGCAAGAACATTGACGGCCTGCGCGCCGAGCAGGCGCGCGGGGCCATCGAGGTCGCCCGGTTCTACGAGAAGAAGAAGCAGTGGAGCGGCGCGCTGGTCTATTACAACGAGGTGCTCATCAAGGACCCGGACTCAGCGCTCGCCGCCGAGGCCAAGCGCCGCATCGAGTTTCTCAAGTCGCTCCCCGGCGTCGCCGCCGCCCCCGCCACGACAACCAACGCCGTGCCCGTCGAAGCCGTTAAACCGTAATGAGCATGCGCGTTCTCCTTGCCCTCGGTCTGGCCGCCAGCGTGGTTTCGCTCATGGGCTGCGCGGGCTACAAGGTCGGGACCACTGCCGCCTTCCCCGCCGGCCAGCACAGCATCCAGATCGGCCTCATCCAGAACAAAACCCTGGAGCCGCGCCTCATCGAGGCCGTGAACAACGCGCTGCGCAAACGCTTCCAGCAGGACGGCACCTACAAGCTCGACACCCGCGGCGAATCCGATGTCGTCCTCACCGGCGTCATCACGCGCTTCGACCGCTCGGTCGTCAGCTTCCAACCCGCCGACATCCTCACGGTGCGCGACTACGCGCTGTCGCTCACCGCCAAGCTCACCGTGAAGGAGCGCGGCACGGGCAAGGTGCTGTTCGAGCGCGACGTCGCCGGGCGCACGACCGTCCGCGCTGGCACCGACCTCGCCAGCGCCGAGCGGCAAGCCGTGCCTTTGCTCGCCGAAGACCTCGCGCGCAACGCCACCTCGCTCATCGTGGATGGCACCTGGTGAACCCCCGCCTCCCCGCCCGTGGACCACTCGCCCGGTTTTCTCCAGCTCGTCAATGACGCCCGCGCCCGCGTGCGCGAGCTGACCATCGCAGAAGCCCGCGCCCGCCTCGCCGCCAACCCCCACGCCATCCTGCTCGACGTCCGCGAGGACACCGAGTGGCAGGCCGGCCACGCCGAGGAAGCCCAGCACCTCGGCAAAGGCATCCTGGAGCGCGACCTCGAGACGCGGTTCCCCGATCCCGACGCCGAGATCATCATGTATTGCGGCGGCGGCTTCCGCTCCGCCCTGACCTGCGACGCCGCCCAACGCATGGGCTACCGCAACGTCGCCTCGCTCCTCGGCGGCTACAAAGGCCTCGTCGCCGCCGGCTGGCCGATGAAGCGCCCCGCCTGAGCGCCGTCCGACCACTGGCTTTGACCTTATGAAAACCCCCCTGCCCCTGCTCGTCGTGCTGCTGGTCGGCCAGCTCCCCGCCGCCGCCCAGACCCCCACCATCGTTACCTTCGACACCGCCAGCGTCACGGCCGGCACCGCGCTCCCCGGCAGCAACGTGGTCGTCAACGTCACCTTCAAAATCCAACCCGGCTACTACCTCCACACCAGCCGCCCGCTGGTGCCGCGCGTCACCCCGACCACGGTGCAAGCCGGCTCCCTCGGAGCCACCCGCTCCCTGCCGCCGGCCTACTCCGGGCCGGGCCAAAAAACCATCCCCGGCAACCCCATGTCCCTCTCCGTTTACGAGGGCAACCTCAGCGCGCAAATCGCCGTCGTCATTGCGCCAAACGCGGTCTTCCCCATCACGCTCCCCGGCCTCATCGCCTACGGCCCGGTCAACGAAAAGACCCACGTCCAAGGTCGCACCGAACAGGTGCGCTTTGAATTCACCATCCCCCGCGCGACCAACGCTCCGCCCCTCACCGCCAAAGCCCCGGCCGCCAAGCCCGGCGACCCGAAGAAGAAGTGAAGCGATTGGCGATTAGCAGTTAGCGATCAGCGATCAGCGTCAGCAACTTTGAACGCAGAATCGAACCCGAAACCCTCCGCGCTAACCGCTAACCGCTAACCGCTAACCACTTCCCCCATGCGCCTGCTCGATGCCATCCTCGACGCCAACCAGCGCACCAGCGCCGGCCACGCGCCCCCGCTGGTGCCCAGCGAGTTCGCCGACGGCCTCCCGCTCGTCGCGCTCACCTGCATTGACGCGCGGCTGAACCATCTCATCCCCGAGGTGTTCGGCGTGCCCGAGTCGCACTTCATCTGGCTGCGCAACGCCGGCAACATCATCACCGGCCCGTTGAGCAGCACCCTGCGTTCGCTGGCGCTCGCCTGCGCCGTGAAAGGCGGGAAGGAAATCCTCATCCTCGGCCACACCGACTGCCTCGTGCGCAAGACCGGCACCATGGAACTGCTCGGCAAGTTCGCCGCGCTCGGCGTCGAGCGCGCGCACCTGCCCGAAAACCTCCAGGCCTACTTCGGCCTCTTCGCCAGCGAGCGGCAGAACGTGCTCTCCGCCGTCGAGCACGTCCGTGCCAGCCCGCTCATCGGCCCGCGCGTGCCCGTCCACGGCGGGCTCTTGGACCTCGCCACCGGCCGGCTCGAACTGCTCGTCAACGGCTACCAGACCCTCAGCGCCGCCACCTCGGCCCCGCGCTCCGCCGGGGCCAAGGCCAGCGCCCCCGCCCCTCCCGCCGGCCTGCCTCTGGGGGAGATGAAGTTTCCCGAACTGAAGATCGGCGAGGCCGCCGCGCGTGTCGAAGTGGGGCAAGGCAGCCTCCCCAAACTCCCCGAGGGAAAACTCCAACTGACCCAAGCCAGCAGCCCCGCGAAGCCCCCGCCGGTCCCCGCCGACGCCAGCCTGGACCTCAAGCGCCTCGTGGACCTTGCGCGCCATTACCGCATCATCGGTGGCGACGGCAAACACTACGGCCCCGTGCCCGCGACCGTCCTGCTGCGCTGGATCACTGACGCCCGCATTGATGCCGAGACGCTCGTGCAAGTGGACGGCAGCAGCGCCTGGGTGAAACTCCACCAACTCGGCGACGCCCTTCAACGCCTCGGCGGCAAGCGGAAGTAGCCGGGTGGGCAGACCGCCGCCCCGGCGCGCGGACGGTCCCCGTCCGCAGCGGCCGCTTGCGGCGTGAAAGAGACGAGACCTCCCACGGCTCTCCGCGCGCGAAGCCGCTGCACGCCTGGAGCGCCGATACATCCCAGCCCGCCCGGAGCCAAAGTGCAGCATTGGCAAACGCACCCCCGCCCGCCAATTTACGCCGTGCGCACCACCGAACGAACGGCTCTCGAAACCCTGATCTCGCCCGCTCCTCAACCCGGTATGAAACTTCCCGTCCTCCTGCTCGCCGCGCTCCTGCTCGCCGCGTGCTCCAGCTCCGCCGCCGACACGGACGCCCGGCTCGCCGCGCGGGCCAAGCTCGTGCAAGACCCGCACCCGCGCGTCCGCGTCGAGGCCGTCCGCGCACTCGCGACGATTCCTTCCGCTCAATCCGCCGCGCTCGTGCTCTCCGCCGTGGACACCATCGGAGCCGACCCGTTCCTCGACTACGCCGTCTGGCTGGCCGTCAACGACCTCGCGCAGCCCTTCCTCGCCGCGCTGGAGTCCGGCGCGTGGGTGCCCGATTCACCCGCGAAGCAGCAGCAGCTCGAGTTCGCCATGCGCGCGCTCGACCCCGCGCTCGCCGCGTCGAGCGTCGCGAAACTGCTCGCCGCCAAACCGCTCACCAAGGACGGCGCTGGCCCGTGGATTGAACTCATCGGAGCCGCTGGCGGGCCGGAACAAATCAACCGCCTCTGGGAGCAGACCGCCAAACGCGACTTCACCGACGCCGCGCTCACCCGCGCGCTCAAAGCCCTCACCTCCGCCGCGCGCCTGCGCGGGGTGAAGCCCGCGGGCGACGGCTCGCGCGCCGTTGCGTTCTTCGCCTACGCCACCTTCCCGCAGCGCGTCGCGGCTCTGGAGCTCATGGGCGCGTGGAAGGATCCAGGCGCGGCCTTCGCCGAGATGGTCAAGCTCGCGGGCGACGAACGCACGCCGCCGGAAGTCCGCACCGCCGTCTTCGCCGCCTTCCGCGAGCTGGGGGCCATCCCGCCCGTGCTCGGCGCGCTCCAGCCGCTGACCGCGACCACTTCTCCAGCCCCCGTCCGCCGCGCCGCCGCCCTCACGCTCGCTTCCCTCCAGCCGGCGAAGTTCGTCGGCCTCGCGCTGACTGAGCTCGCCGACACGAAGACCGAGGCCGAAGCCCTCGACCTCTGGCGCGGCGTGCTGGCCACCAAGGGCGCGGCCAAGCAGTTCGCGGACAAAGTCGGGACGGCCCGCCTGCCCGCCCATGCTGCCAGCGCCGGCCTGCGCGCTGCGCGTGAAGGTGCCCAGCCCGAGCCCACGCTCGTCGCCGCGCTCACCAAGCTCGCGAACATCACCGCGTTGTCCCCCGACAAACTCACGCCCGCCAAGCTGCTGGAGCTGGCCGCCGCCGCCTTGAAGTCCGGCGACCCGGCGCGCGGCGAGCGCGTCTATCGCCGCGCCGAATTGGGCTGCGTCCTCTGCCACAGCATCGGCGGCGTCGGCGGCAAGGTCGGCCCCGACATGACCAGCCTGGGCGCGGCGGCCCCGGCGGATTACCTCGTCGAGTCCGTGCTGCTGCCCAACGCGAAGATCAAGGAAGGCTTCCACGGTCTGACCATCGAGACGAAGGACGACCTCGAATACAACGGCATCCTCGTGCGCGAGACCGGCCAGGAAGTCATCCTCCGTAACGCGCAGAACCAGGAAGTCAGCGTGGCTAAGACGAACATCCGCAAACGCGCCAACGCCCAGACTTCGCTCATGCCCACCGGCCTGCTCGACACCTTGCCCGAGTCCGAGCGCAACGACCTCGTCGCCTTCCTCAGCCGGCTCGGCAAGCCCGGCGACTACGACGCGAGCAAGGGCGGCGTGGCCCGGCTCTGGCGCGTGCTGCCCGTGACGCACCGCATGGATCAAGGCGGCTGGGACAAGATCACGAAGGGTGACTTCACCGCCAAGTGGACCGCGATGGAGAGCGGCATCGGCGAACACACCTGGAGCTTCGTCCCCACGCTGGTCAACGGCGCGCTGGCCAAGACCGAGCTGGTGGCGCTCGCCAAGGTGCCGATGCACGTCACGCTCACGAGCGTCTTCGCCGGCACGACGTTCACGGTGGCGAAGGCCGGGCCAGTCACGCTGCGGTTCGAGGGCGTGGCCAAGCCGGAAGTCTGGCTCGACGGGCAGAAGGCCGTCGGCGCGGCGGCGTTGACCAGCGTCCTGCAACCCGGCGTGCACACACTCGTTGTCCGCCTCGACGGCGCGCAGTTGCCGGAGCTGCTGCGAGTGAGCTCGATCGACGTGAGCTTCACCACGCAGTAGCGGCCTCGGAGCGCGGCTGTCCCAGCCGCAGCCAGCCACGCCCGTGGCCGCTGCGGGAAAGTTTTCCAAGCTGTCTGCTCCCAATCTTTCTGCGGCTGGGACAGCCGCACTCCGGGCTCACGGCGGCGCGTAGATCGCCAGCCGCCGGTATCTCGCCTCCAGACTCAGCAGGGCGAGGCTCGTGCAATACACCCGCCCGAGGTGCCGGCCCTCGAAGTTGTCCGTCCACGCGCCGGTCGGCCCCTGTCCCACCACGAAGTTCCACTCGGCGTATTGCCGCGCAGCCGAGGCGTGCTGCTCACCGTAATTCTGCAAGGCGAGAGTGCTGAAGAACACGGCGTGGAACGGCCACGAGCCGTTGGCAATGACGTGCGCCGTGGGGTCGGCCCGCATCGTCGCCAGCAAATAAGCCGCCGCCGAAACCGCCTCGGGCGCGGTGGGCTGGCCGCAGAGGCGCAGCCCCAGCAAGCCCATCGCGGAGGTGGAGAAGTGGTTCCGCTCGACGGCTGGTTGGAGCATCGAGTCCGGCAGACGATACTGGTTCGGCTGGGGCGGGATGTAGTTGTCCACCAAGTTGGTGCCGAGGGTCTGGAAGTGGCAAGTGTAGCACGTTCGACCGTTCCTTAAAGCGTAGGGCGTGCGGGAGATCAGCTTCCTAGCCACGTTGGTGCTCGTCCACTGGCGTCCTGCCGTGGCGGGCGCGACGAAGACCGGCTTCGGCCCGTAATCGAACACCCCATACGCGGAGGCGTAAACATTCTTCAAATACTGCGCCGCGGCCTGGCCCGCCACCGGGGGCACGGCCAACCCAGCCTGCGTCCCGGCGTGCAGGGCCAGCAACTGCCACGCGGTCACGGGCACATCGGAGTCGTTTGCGTTGGGCAGGTAACGCCAGCCGCCGATATCGCCGCGCACGGCCTTGCTCGTGCCCTGTGCGCGCAGGATGAACTGGTGCGCCGCCGCCGCCTTGCGCCGGATGAGTTCCTCCTGCTCCGGGTCCGTCGAGCGTCGGAGCAGCTCCGACAACAGCAGCGTCGTCACCGCATGCCCGTGCATCAGTGAGGCGTCCGCCGCGCCGAAGTAACCATCCGCCGTCTGCCGGTCCGCGCGGAGCACAAAGTAAATCGCCCGGCGCAGCGCGACGCCCTCGGGCGTCTTGTCCTGCGGCGAATGGCCCGCGCCGGTGAGCGCCAGCGCGGCGATCGAGGTGAGGGCGGTCTGATATTTCACCGAATCCGCGATGGCTCCGTTGGGCTGTTGCTGCGCGAGCAGGAACGCGACGCCGGCCTGCACCGCCGCGTCCACGCGGTCCGCCGCCGAGGCCGTGGCGGGCGGCACGGGCACGGGGCCTTTGGCCGGGGGGACGGGCGCCGCGCCGGTGAGCAGTGCCAGCAGCG
>JAYTIO010000262.1:0-4776 GCA_043731805.1 Pedosphaera sp.
TCCCGCAGCGCGTGGTGCAATACCTCCGCCCGAAGGACGACTCCGAGGCGCAGGCCCGCCACATTGCGGACATCCTCGGGCGCAACATGATCTTCGGCATCTTGGACGACGAGCAGCGCCGGAAGCTGGTGGTCGGCGCCCACAAGCAGCTTTTCGGCAAGGGCGAACGCCTCTTCCGCCAAGGCGAGGAAGGCGGTGCCCTCTATGTCGTCGTCGAAGGCGAGGGCGACGTTTATGTGCAGCAGGACGGCCACGACACCCGCGTCAACGTCGTGCATAGCGGCGATTGCCTCGGCGAGATCTCCCTGCTGACCGGCGAGAAACTCAGCGCCACCGTCCACGCCACCCAAGACTGCGAAGTCGTGCTCATCCCCCGCGAACGCATGGCCGAGGTGCTCCGCGACTCCCCCGAACTGGTCGAGCGACTCAGTGAAATCCTCGCCCTGCGTCGCCTCGAAGCCGAGGTCATCCTCGCCGAATCCCAGTCGCAGCGCACCCGCGACATCGTGCCCCTAAGCCAGGAGCAATACGCCAACGACTTCCTGAACAAGATGAAGGAGTTCTTCTCAGTCTGACCGGCAACCGGACGCAGCCTCCGCGCTGGAAAACTGTGAAGAATCTCCCGTCGTCCCGGTGCGTCAGAGTCCCCCGCATGGTTGCTTTCAAAAAATGCGGATGGGTCGTCGCGGTGGCGTTGCTGGCCGGTCTGCTGCCCGTCAGCATTTGGCTAAACCCGCCCGCGTCCGCCGCGTCCTTCTCGTTCTTCTCCCGCAAGCCCGACGGCCCGGCCATCTACAAGCAACAATGCATCAAGTGCCACGGTCCCGTCGGCGAAGGCGTGAAGGGGAAATACAACGACCCGCTCGTCGGCGACTGGTCCATCGAGAAGCTCACGCGCTACATCGCCAAGACCATGCCGGAGGACAAGCCCGGCTCCTGCACCGGCCCGAACGCCGACGCCGTCGCGCGTTACGTCCACGACACGTTCTACTCGCGCGAAGCGCGGGCGAAGGCCAAGCCCGCCCGCGTCGAACTGGTGCGGTTCACCAACCGTCAGCACCTGCTCGCCGTGGCCGACCTGTTCCGTGCGAACGAGGAGCCGAAAGTCACGCCGGGCAAAGGCCTAGCCGTGGTCGGCTACAAGTCGCGCACCATCCGTCGGGATGACAAGGCGCTGGAACGCAACGACGGCAAGATCGAGTTCGACTTCGGAGCCAAGCGCCCCGAGTGGGCTGGTGAGGGCACGAACGGCTTCGCGTTGAACTGGACCGGCTCGATCATCGCCGACGAGTCGGGCGATTACGAGTTCGTGGTTAAGACCGCCAATGGCGTCCGGCTCTGGGTCAACGACGACGACAGAGCGCTGATTGACGGCTCCGTCTCGTCGTTCAAGGGCGTCGAGCACACCGCCACGGTGCGGCTCATCGGCGGACGCGCGTATCCGCTGCGGCTGGAGTTCTTCAAGACTTCGCGCGACCCGCTGGCGAACGTCACCTTGCTCTGGCAGCCGCCCCACGGCGCGCGCCAGGTCATCCCCGCCCGCAACCTCGCGCCCGAGCGCGCCGCCGCTACATTCATCATCGCCACGCCGTTCCCCGCCGATGACAGCAGCGTGGGCTATGAGCGCGGCGTGTCCGTGTCGAAGGAATGGGACGAGGCGGTCACGCACGTGGCCATCGAGGCTGCAACCTACGTGGCCAAGAACCTCGACCGTCTCACTCGCAGCAAGCCCAGCGACAAGGACCGCGCCGCCAAGGTCCAGACCTTCTGCGCGGAATTGGTCGCCAAGGCCTTCCGCCGCCCGCTGACGGACGAGCAGAAGAATCTCTTTGTCACGCTCCCGTTGCACAGCGCGGTCAAGCCCGAGGACGGCGTGAAGCGCGTCGTGCTCCTCACGCTCAAGTCGCCGCGCTTCCTCTATCTCGGCATCGCGGGCAGCACGCAGCCGGATGACTTCACCGTCGCCGAGCGGTTGTCCTTCGGACTGTGGGATTCCTTGCCCGACGCGGCGCTGATGAAGGCCGCTGGGGAAGGTAAACTGCACACACGCGAGCACGTCACTGAGCAAGCGCGCCGCATGTTGGCCGACGCCCGCGCGCGCGGAAAGATGCAGTATTTCCTCCATCACTGGCTCCAGATGAACCACATCGAGGACCTGACTAAAGATCCGAACCTCTTCCCCGGCTTCACGCCCGAAATCATCGCCGACCTCCGCACGTCGCTGAACCTCTTCCTCGACGACGTGGTCTGGACCGAGTCCTCCGACTACCGCCGCCTGCTGCTGGAGGACGACTTCTTCGTGAACACCCGCCTCGCGCAGTTCTACGGCATCAGCACCAACGCCAACGAGGATTTCGTGCGCGTGCAACTCGACCCCAAGCAGCGCTCCGGCGTCATCACGCATCCCTATCTGCTCGCGGCCTTCTCCTACAACAAGACCAGCTCGCCCATCCATCGCGGCGTGTTCCTCACGCGCAACATCGTGGGGCGTGCGCTGCGCCCGCCGCCGATGGCGATTGCCTTCAAGGACGGCGAGTTCAAGCCCGGCATGACCATGCGCGAGAAAATCACCGAGCTGACCCGCCCGTCGGCCTGTCATAGCTGCCACTCCGTCATCAACCCGCTTGGCTTCAGCCTCGAAAACTTCGACGCCGTGGGCCGCTTCCGCGACAAGGATGGCAACCGCCCCATCAACGCCGTCGCCGACTACACCACCGACGACGGCGGCATCGTCCGCCTCAAGGGCGCACGGGACATCGCCGAGTTCGCCGTGAAGAGCGAGCACGCGCACAACGCTTTCATCGAACAGCTCTTCAGCCAAGTCGTGAAGCAGCCGATGCTCGCCTACGGGCCAGACGTGTTGAACCAGTTGCGCCTTTCCTTCGTCCAGTCGGGGTATAACATTCAGAAGCTGCTCGTGGACATCGTGACCGTGTCCGCGTTGCAGGGACTCGAAGCGCCGGCCAGCCCAACGAAAAAGAAATTATGAACGCCCTCCATCGCCGCACTTTCCTGAAGCAGGCCGGCCTCTCCGCCGCCACGCTGCCGTTCATCACCGGCCTGCCCAGCCTCGCCCTCGCCGCGCCCGCGCGCCCGCGCCAGCGGCTGGTGTTCATGTTCAGCCCCAACGGCACCATCCCCGCCGCTTACTGGCCCGATGCCACCGGCACCGACTTCCAGCTCAAGGAAATCATGACGCCGCTCGCGGACTTCAAGGACCGCATGCTCGTCCTCAACGGCGTCTTCAACAAGGTAAAGGGCGACGGCGACAGCCACATGCGCGGCATGAGCTGCCTGCTCACGGGCATCGAGCTGTTCCCCGGCAACATCATGGGCGGCGGCGGCGCGCCGGCCGGCTGGGCCAGCGGCATTTCCATCGACCAGGAAATCAAAAACTTCCTCCAGAGCAAGGACGACACCCGCACCCGCTTCGGCTCGCTGGAATTTGGCGTCGGCGTCACGGACCGCGCGGACCCCTGGACCCGCATGAGCTACGCTGGCGCGAACAAGCCCGTCGCGCCGATCTCCGATCCCTACCAGATGTATGAGAAGCTCTACGGGCAGATGAAGGACAAGGAGAACCTCCAGAGCGTCCTCGACACCGTGCGCGCGGACTTGCAGAAGGTCGGCAAGCTCATCAGCGCCGAAGACCGCCGCCTGCTTGAGGAGCACCAAGCCCTCGTCCGCCAGATGGAGAAAGAAATCGCCACCGGCAGCCAACAGAAGCTCCGCGCCGGGCCGCCCACCTTGGGCGAAGGCGTCGCCGACCAGAACGACAACCTGCCGCGCCTGAGCCGGATGCAGATTGACCTGCTCGTCAACAGCTTCGTCAACGACATGGCCCGGGTGGCCACGCTGCAATTCACCAAGTCCGTGGGCGGCGCGCGGATGAACTGGCTGGACATCAAGGAAGGCCATCACGGCCTGTCGCACGAGGACAAGGACGAGGCCGTGGCCGCCAAGCTGGTGAAGATCAACAAATGGTTCGCGGGCGAACTGGCCTATCTGGTGCAGAAGCTCGCCCGCACCCCCGAACCCGGCGGCGAAGGCATGATGCTCGACAACACTCTCGTGGTCTGGACCAACGAACTCGGCCGGGGCAGTTCCCACACGCTGGACAACATCCCCTTCCTGCTCATCGGCGGTGCGCCCGGCTTCACGATGGGCCGCTCGCTCAAGCTGGACAAGGTCGCCCACAACCGCCTGCACCTCGCCCTCGCCCACGCCATGGGCCACCGCCTCGAAACCTTCGGCAAAGCCTCCCTCTGCGACGGCGGCCCGCTGAAGCTGGGGTGAGCGCTTCCAAAGCTCTCGTGGATTGGGCAGATTTGGAATTTGCGCCCCGTGCTGGCGGACGGGAAAGTGCATTTGACGGGTTGGTTTTTGCCACCTTTCCTTTCCACGATGCCGTTATCCATCGACCAAATTGTCGCTGAACTTCTTCTGGCTTGCCCGGAATTACAAAGCGTTTGGGACAATCACATCGCTATATGGATGAATGAGTAGCCTCCGGGCGAATACACCAACGCCGGAGAGTTTGTGGCGGCTCTGCTTAAGTCTTTTGAGAAGGAAGAGATTGGTCATCCCCCTCGTTTTTTTTGGCTTTGTTGAGAGGCTAATCATTGAGGGCGATGCTGAGGTGAAAAACATTGCGGTGGTCGGTTACTTGGAAACTTTGCAGACAATGGCCGCGTGGAGACCTTACGGCTCTGAGGTTTTTGTGAAGTGGATGCTACCAGAATCTCTGCGCTGGTGGTTTCAAATACACAAGTGGTG
>JAYTIO010000263.1:0-15276 GCA_043731805.1 Pedosphaera sp.
CGCGCCGTCGCCGCCCTCGCGCGCCGGGCCGAGGCGCACTTCGGCGTGCCGCAGGACATCGAATGGGCCATCGCGAACGGCGAATTGTTCCTCCTCCAATCCCGCCCTATCACCACGCTCGCCGCGCGACCCGACCCCGACGGCGCGTTCAACCTGTGGGACAACTCGAACATCGCCGAGAGCTACGGCGGCATCACCACGCCGCTGACCTACAGCTACGCGCGGCGCATTTACGAGGAGGCTTACCGCCAGTTCTGCCGGCTCATGGGCGTGCCGCCGGAGCGCATCGCGGACAACGCCGAGACCTTCCGCAGCCTGCTCGGCCTCGCGCGCGGCCGCGTCTTCTACAACCTCGTGAGCTGGCATCGCGTGCTGGCGCTGCTGCCCGGCTACACCATCAACCGCGCCTTCATGGACCAGATGATGGGCGTGAAAGAACCGCTGCCAGCGGGCGCGCTGCCTCCACCACCACCCGCCACCGCCGCCGCGAAGTTCCGCGACGCGCTCGCCCTCGTGCGCACCGTCGCCGGCCTCGTGCGCAATCACCTCGCCCTCCCGCGCCAAATCCCGCGCTTCCAAGCTCGCCTGAACCGCGCGCTCGCCGAGCCCCAGCCAGCGCTGGAACTCCTGCGCGCCGACGAACTTGCCGCGCACTATCGCGGCATCGAGCGCCAGCTCCTCACGCAATGGGACGCGCCGCTGGTGAACGACTTCTTCGCGATGATTTTCCACGGCCTGCTGCGCCGCCTCTGCGAAACGTGGTGCGCCAGCCCGGACGGCGCGCTCGCCAACGAACTCATCCGCGACGAGGGCGGCATCATCAGCGCCGAGCCAGCCTGGCGCTTGAAGGAACTCGCCGCGCTGGCGACCGCACAGCCCGCGTTGGTGCGCGCGTTGAGCGAAGGCTCCGTGGGCGAAGCGCGCCGCGCCGCCGCGTCCGCACCGGAGTTTCAGGCGCAGCTCACCGAGTATCTCGCGCGCTTCGGCGACCGCTGTCTCGACGAGTTGAAGCTGGAAAGCCTGACGCTCCACGACGACCCGCTCCCGCTCTTCCGCTCCATCGGCGCGCTAGCCCGCCGCGCTCCGCGTCCCGCCACGGACGCAGCCGACGCAGCGGCCTCCCGCGCCCAAGCCGAGGAACGCGTCCGCATCGCGCTCGACGGCCACGGCCTCCGCGCGCTGCTCTTCCACTGGGTGCTACGCCACGCGCGCGACCGCGTGCGCGACCGAGAGAACCTGCGCTTCGAGCGCACCCGGCTCTTCGGGCGCGTGCGCCGGACCTTCGTCGAGCTGGGCAAGCGCCTCCACGCCGAGGGCTGTCTGGCCGAGCCGCGCGACGTGTTCTACCTCGAACTCGACGAGGCCATCGGCTTCGTGACCGGCACCACGAGCACGACGGACTTGAAGGCGCTCGTGGCCCGGCGCCGCGCGGAGTTCGACCGCTTCCGGCAGATGCCCGCGCCCGCCGACCGCTTCACCACGCGCGGCACCGTGCATCACGGGCACGACTTTCAGGCCGCCGCCCAGCCAGAAGCTACGAAGCCGTTGGCCACCGAGGCGGACAATGCCCAGGAGCGCCGGGGCCTCGCCTGCTGCCCGGGCATCGTGCGCGGGCGGGTGAAGGTCATCACCGAGCCGCGCGGCGCGGAGATTCAGCCGGGCGAAATCCTCGTGGCCGAACGCACCGACCCCGGCTGGGTGATGCTGTTTCCCGCTGCGTCCGGCCTGCTCGTCGAGCGCGGCAGCCTGCTCTCGCATTCGGCCATCGTGTCGCGCGAGCTGGGCCTGCCAGGCATCGTGTCCATTCCCGGCCTGACGACCTGGCTTCGCACGGGTGACGAAGTCGAGATGAACGGAGCCACGGGAGTTGTCCGCCGTTTGCAACGCGCATGAAAGCCGAGGCCGCCCAGCACGCCGATTTCTCGCACATCCGCTACGCGCAAGTGTGGGAGGACGCCGATGTCCTGCTCGCCGCGCTCGCCCCCAAGCCCGGCGCAACGCTGCTCTCCATCGCCTCCGCCGGCGACAACGCGCTCGCGTTGCTCACTCGCAACCCGGCCCGCGTCATCGCGCTGGACTTGAACCCCGCGCAGCTCGCCTGCCTCGAACTTCGCGTGGCCGCTTATCGCGAGCTGGAGCATGGCGAACTGCTCGAACTCATCGGCTCGCGCGACAGCCCCCGCCGCCCCGCGCTCTACCAACGCTGTCGCCCGCAGCTCTCCGCTCCCGTGCGCGACTTCTGGGATGCCCACGCGGCGGACCTCGCGTCTGGCATCGGCGGCGCGGGCAAGTTCGAGCGTTACTTCCAGACCTTCCGCGAACTCGTCGTGCCGCTCATCCATTCGCGGGCGCGGGTCGCGGCGCTCCTGCGCGGCGGCACGGCGGAGGAACGCGAGCGCTTCTACTCTGCGGAGTGGGACACGTGGCGCGGGCGGCTCCTGTTCAAGTTCTTCTTCAGCCGGTTCATGATGGGCCGGCTCGGGAGGGATCCGAGCTTCTTCCGCTACGTGGAGGGCAGCGTGGCCGACCGGATTCTCGCCCGCACGCGTCATGCGCTCACGGCGTTGAACCCGGCGGAGAACCCTTATCTCCAGTGGATTTTCACCGGCCAGCACGTCACCGCGCTGCCGTTCGCGCTGCGCCCGGAGAACTTCGCCGCCATCCGCGCGAACCTCGACCGGCTGGAGTGGCGCTGTCAGTCCATCGAGGAATTTCTCGCCGCCGAACGTGGCACCCGGCTCGACGGCGCGAACCTCAGCGACATTTTCGAGTATATGAGCGAGGCGAACACGGCGGTGTTGCTGGAGCGCCTCGCCGACGCGGGGAATCCCGGCGCGCGGCTCGCCTACTGGAACATGCTCGCGCCGCGCTCCCGACCCGCCGCGCTGGCGGGTAAGCTGCGGTCGCTGCCCGAGCTGGGCGAACGGCTGCTGCGCGAGGACAAGGCGTGGTTCTACAGTCGGCTCGTGATTGAGGAGGTGGTGCGATGAAGGCCTTCGGCGTGAGTCCGCTGCTCCTCATTCCCTCGGTGTGGGTCGCGCTGGCCGCGCTGGTGGCGGGGCTGGCTTGGGCGCAGTCGCGCTGGACTATCGCGCCCGAGTGGTCGCGCAAGTCGGTGCATGTTGGTATGGGGTTGGTGTGCGCCGTGTTCCCGTGGCTGTTCACCGAGTTCTGGCAAGCTGCGGTCACGGTCGCCGGCGCGTCGACGCTGCTCATGGCCGTCCGGTTTGTGCCAGCGTTGCAGGTGCGCTTCGGCAGCGTGCTGGGCGGCGTGGGAAGGTCCTCGCTGGGCGACGTGTTTTTCCCCGCGTCCGTGTTGTTGCTGTTCGCGCTGGCGGGACGCGAGCCGGTCTTCTACGTCGTGCCGATGCTGCTGTTGGCGCTCGCGGACGCGGCGGCCGCGCTGGTGGGCACGTCGTGGGGCCGACGCTCGTTCACGGCGGACGAGGGATTGAAGACTTGGGAGGGCTCACTGGCGTTTCTCGGGGTCGCTTTCCTATGCATTTGGTTGCCGTTGTTTCTGTCAGCTCCCGAGTTCGGCGCGCGGACGGCGGTGGTGGCGCTGTGCATCGCGCTGGTGACGATGCTGCTGGAGGCGTCCGCGTGGCGCGGGCTGGACAACTTGTTCGTCCCGCTCGCGGCGCTGGTCATGCTGCGGGTTTACTGGTCGATGCCGGTGGCGGACTTGTTGGAGCGGCTCGCGGTGCTGGCCGGGTTGTTCGGCGTGTTCCTCGTGACGCGTCGGCATGCGCTGATGCGCGAAGGCACGCTGCTGGGCGCAGCGTTGGCGGTCTATCTGTGCTGGGTCATCGGCGGCTGGCAATGGGTGGTCGCACCGTTGACGCTGTGGCTGCTGCACCCGCTGCTGATTGACGGCGGGACGCGCGGCGAAGACCTGCCGGTGCATTCCCATCCGGCGCTGCTGGCGCTGGCGCTGCCACCGCTGGCGTGGCTCTTCGCGGCGCACTTCACAGCAGAGCCCAAATTGTTCGGTGCCTTCACGCTCGCGCTGGCGGCGCATCTGGCGATGACAGCGGTGGCCTTGCGCCGCACGGACTGGCAGCGGTTTGGACTGGGCCGGGCGGCGGGTTGGGGCGGGTTGTGTGGGGCCGTCATCTGCCTCCCGTTCGGGTGGCTGGTGGGCGAAATCGCGGCGGCACTCGCCGGCGTGTTGGCATCAGCACTGGCTCTCGCTCGACGACAGCAGTGTTCCCGCTGCGCGCGGCTCGCTCTGGTGGACGAATGCACCGCCGCACCCGCCGCACCGGCTGGGCATCATCGGCCACTTCGCGGCGACGAATGAGCGTGCCGCCGTTGAATTGATCCGACACGCGGCGGCCCGGCTGGCGGCGCACGGTTGCACCCTCGCCGTCGGGCCAATGGATGGGAACACTTGGCGGCGCTACCGGCTGGTCACCGAGCGTGGCGCGGAACCCCCGTTCTTCCTCGAACCGGACAATCCATCGGACTGGCCAGCGCACTGGGCAAGAGCGGGGTTCACGCCGCTCGCGAGTTTCTTCTCCGCGCTGAACCCTGACCTCACGCGCGAAGACGCGCAGGTCGCGCGGGCGGGCGAAAGGCTGGCGCGTCTGGGCGTGCGGCTGCGTCCGCTGGACGCGGCGAGCTTGGAGGCGGACTTGCGACGCATTTACGTGGTGTCCGCGCACGCGTTCACGATGAACTTCCTCTACACGCCGCTGCCGGAGGCAGACTTCCTCGCGCAATACACCGCGCTGCGCGACCGGATGAAGCCGGAATTGACGCTGCTCGCGGAACTCGATGATGAGGTGGTCGGCTACGTCTTCACGTTGCCCGACTGGCAGCCGGCGGCGCGCGGCGAAGTGGTGGACACGGTCATCGTGAAGACCGTTGCCGTGCTGCCGGAGCGGCGCTGCGCCGGGCTGGGTGCGTGGCTCGTGGCGGAGACGCAACGCGCCGCGCGCGCCCTCGGTTACCGCCGGGCCATCCACGCGCTGATGCACGAGTCGAACAACTCACTGAACCTGAGCGGGCGCTATGCGACGCCGTTCCGGCGCTACACGCTGTTTGGGAAGAAACTGGGATGAACCTCGCCACGCTCGTCACCGCGCAGGCCATCGCCCGGCCCAAGGCCCCGGCCATCATTGAGTCGCCGCGCGGGCGGCTGCGAGTGACCACCTTCGGGGAACTGGATGAAGCGGCACAACGGGCAGCGACGATGCTGCGCGAGACGGGCTTGCGAGCAGGTGACGCGGTGCTCGTGTTTCAGCCGATGTCGGCCGAGCTGTATGTCGCGCTGCTCGCGCTGTTCCGGCTGGGCGCGACGGCGATGTTCCTGGACCCATCCGCTGGAGCGGCGCATCTGGCAGCGTGCTGCGAGCTACAGCCGCCGCGCGCGCTCGTCGCGTCGGCACGGGCGCATCTGCTGCGGGTGCGCTCACGGGCGCTGCGGATGATTCCGCTGAAGTTCGCCATCGGGCTGCCAGTGCCGGGCGCGCGAACCTGGGCGAAGTGGCGCGACAGCGCACCGATGCACGAGACGTTCCCTGCGGCGGCAGACACGGCGGCCCTGCTCACGTTCACCAGCGGCAGCACGGGCCAGCCCAAGGCGGCGGTGCGCACGCATGGTTTTCTCCGCGCTCAACACCGTGTGTTGGAGCGGAACCTGGCGTTGCAGCCGGGCGAAGTGGACCTGACCACGCTACCGGTCTTCCTGCTGGCCAACCTAGCAAGCGGCGTGACGAGCGTGATTCCCAACGCGGACCTGCGTGCGCCGGGGCGTATCGAGCCGGGTCCGGTGTTGCGGCAGGTGAACGCGCATCAAGTCACGCGCTGCGCAGCGTCGCCGGCGTTTTTCGAGCGCTTGCTGGAAGGCGAGCAGGCGCAGCCGGGAGCGTGCGCGGGGTTGAGAAAGCTTTTCACCGGCGGTGCGCCCGTGTTTCCGCGTTTGCTGGAAGCACTGGCCGCCGCGGCGCCGAGCGCGAGCGTGGAAGCCGTGTATGGCTCGACGGAGGCTGAACCGATTGCGCACATCGAGCGGCGGGAGATTCGTGCTGACCACCACTGGGCGATGCGCGGCGGGGCGGGCTTGCTCGCGGGCAAGCCGGTGGCGGAAATCGAGCTGCGCGTCTTGCGTGACCAGTGGGGAATGCCGCTGGGCGCGCGGTCGGAAGGTGAGGTTGCCGGCCAGTGCGTGCCGACCGGTGAGGTTGGGGAAATCGCCGTCCGTGGGGAGCACGTCTTGTCTGGCTACCGGCAAGGGCGGGGAGACGCGGAGACGAAGTTTCGGGTGGCCGGGCGGGTGTGGCATCGGACCGGCGACGCGGGGCGCTTGGATGCCGAGGGGCGGCTGTGGTTGCTGGGCCGCTGCTCGGCGCGGGTGACGGATGCGCGCGGCTCGCTCTGGCCCTTCGCGGTGGAATGCGCGGCGTTGGGAGATGCCCGCGTGCGCCGCGCGGCGCTGGCGAGTGTGGCCGGTCGTCGCGTGCTGGCGGTGGAGGGGAGAGAATTGGAATTAGACGATGCGCGTTTGTTAAAGGCTCTCGCTTGGGCGGAGCTTGATCGGCTGGTCTTGGTGAAGCGCCTGCCCGTGGACCGCCGCCACAACGCCAAGATTGATTACCCCGCGCTGGCGAAGCTGCTTGAAGCGGCGAACCGTTAGTCGCCGACAGCAGCGTCCGATGTCAGCGTCAGCCAGACTTCGCTATCGGGACGCAGGGCGATGCCGGGATTGGGTGACGGCATCGGTTCAACCCTCGCGAGCCTGCCGGCCTTGCCGACCAAGGCAATGACTTGGACGCCTTCCAGCATGGCGAGGCCTTTGCCGATGCAGGTGCGCGGCCCGTCTCCGAAAGGGATAAAGGCCGGATGCTCGGCGGCCGGGTCGAGAAAGCGTTCCGGACGGAAGGCCTCCGGATTTTCCCAGTGGTCCGGCGAGCGATGGAGCACCCACGGGCTGATGATGAGCTGCGCGCCCGCCGCGAAGTGCCACGGTCCGGCGGAAATGGCTGCGTCGAGATTGCGCTCAATGATCCAGCTGGGGGGATAGAGGCGGAGCGTTTCCAAGAAGACCGCGCGCGCATACGGGGTCTCGGCGGTCGTGGATTCAGGCTCCGCGCGCAGACGTTCGGCCGCTGCGGGGTGCTGGGCGAGCAGCGTCAGCGCCCAAGCCAGAGCGTTGGCGGTGGAGTCGTATCCGGCCAGGACGAGCGTGATGCACTCGTTGACGATTTCGTCATCGGACATGCCCTCCCCGGTGTCGGCATCGCGCGCTGCAATCAGCATGGCCAGTAAGTCATTGGCTGGGGCCGTCGCGCTGCTGCGGCGGGTGTTGATTTGCTCCTGAATGAAACCGCGCACATGGGCCAGCGCAGCATCGAAGTGTCGGCGCTTCCGCGTGGGCAGTTGCAGGCTCCAGTCGAGGGGCGACTGAATGGACTGCCACACAGCGACGAGGAGATGGTTGATCGAAACTTCAAGCGCGCTCATTTCCTTGGAAGGGTCAGCACTCAGTAGCACGCGGCAGATGAAGCGAAAGGTGAGCTGGCGCATCGCGGCCACCACTTCCACGCGACCGCCGGGCGCAGCCTTCCACTCGGTGATCAACTGGCCAGCCAGGCGCTCGATTTCGGCGGCATAGCCGGCCAGGCGCTGATGATGAAAGGCCGGCTGCACCAGGCGGCGCAGGTGGAACCACGAATCGCCGTTCGCCGTGAGCAGGCTGCGGCCCGAGACGAGACTGATGAGGGCGGCGCTGCGGGTGTTTTTGTTGGCGCTGTGGTGCGGGAGTTTCAGAATGGCGTGGGCGGCCAACGGGTCGCTGACCAAGGTCAACTTCAGCCAGGCGAGGCGGCAGTTGACGACCGGCCCACACTCGCGGTTTACCTCGGCAAGAAAGCGCAGAGGATCGCGCTGGAACCGGAGGAGATTGACCAACCCGCCGTTGAAGACCGGTGCCCCGGGCTGCGCCGTGCCAGCCTGAACCCGCTCACGGCGTCCCAGCCACACACTGCTCAACCACACGCCAAAGGCTCCGGTGGCGAGGCCGCCGGCGAGATCCACCGCATAATGCTGCTTCGTGGTCAGGATGGTCGGGCAGAGTAAGGCGAACGTAAGCCAGAGCAGGCCGCGCCATTTCCGATGCTCCGTGGCGAGGGCATGAAACGCGATGAAGGGCGCGGTGATGTGACCAGAGGGAAAACAGTTCGCAGGGGTGTCCACCACATAGAGCCAGGCAAACGCCGCGTGGTGCCAACCGTCCGGCAACCCCTCCCGTGGCAGCATGGTGGGCCACACGGCAAAGATGAGCAGATTCACTGAGTAGCCGCACGTCAACGCGACCATGCACCGACGGAAAACCTGCGGGTCCTGGAGGAGCAGCGGTAGAAAGATGCAGCCGGCGAGCACAAGATACGGCCAGACCGTCCACTCCAGCAGCGGAACGGCCCGGTCCAACCACGTCAACGGCAGTGTCACCGGCGGCCACCAGTGTCAGCGGTTAGTGATCTGATAGCCGGAGTAAAGCGTGCCCACGACGATGGCGAACCACTTCAGCTTCCAACTGAGCGGGGCGGGTGAATCGTTTTTGGCCATGAATGCAGCGCGGTCTGGTGCGGCTGCTTTTTAGCGCTTTCCGCAGTGGAATGCACCTTTTCCTCGGTTGCAAAAATATCTGAACCGGTTCGACCTGCGCTGGGACGACGGCCACCGTGATCGTGCGATCAGCTCCGCATTGCCTTGGTTCACTTGCTGGGCGATTTGATTCGCCGTTTCACCCTGGATCTTGAGCGCATCGGCGTAGGATTTCGCCGCTGACGGATCCGCTGTGCCGATGCGGCTTGAACCGAACTTGCCGCGGCCTGCAACTGCGCTTGTGGAAACGTAGTGCGAGCGAGTTTCAGTGCTAGCCAAGTCTGACGCGCAAAACTCTCCGCATCAGCTGGGTTGGAAACCCATCACCGCGTCGGATCTGATCCGTGAAATGTCTGGCTGTGCACGCGGGAGCGAACTCGTGCAACCGAGGCGGCAACCGACTGGAGTCTCACCGCGCTTGTTGGGTGGGGGCCACTAACTTATCCACGTGTTCAACAACGGGTCGGTGATGCCTACGGGCGGAGAGGCTGTGGTAGAGTGCCCAGTCGTCCCAGTCTCAGCGCTACTGCCAATGGGCCGCTCCGACCATCTCGCACCAAGCCGGTTCGACCGCGAAAGCGTCATGGCAAGGTAGCTTCGCTTCTGGCAGTGTGAATCGCACGCGACTCCAATTGGCATGAAGCACTTCCGCCGCATCCTCACGATCCTCCTGCTCGCCGCCACCTCCGCTCACGCGGCCGACGGCGCGCCGCACGCCATGGTGCAGGAGCGGCACCGGACGTTGTTCCATAACCACTGCCTGAAATGCCACGGCCCCGAGAAACCGAAGGGCAAGTTCCGCTTGGATGATCTGCCCTTCACGATCACGAGCATCGAGACCGCCGAGAAGTGGCAGAAGGTGCTCAATTCTCTGAACTCGGGCGAGATGCCACCGGAGGATGAGAAGCAGCCGGCCAGCGCGGCGAAGGCCGACTTTCTCGAAGAGCTGGCGAACGTGATGGTCGCGGCACGGCGCAGTCTCAGTGATCAAAACGGAGTCATCACGATGCGGCGGCTGAACCGGCGCGAATACCGGAACACGCTGCGTGAATTACTCGGGGTGGAGATCAATGTGAGCGAGCTGCCGACCGACAGCGGCTCGGGCGGCTTCGATACCGTGGGGGCGAACTTGTTCATGTCAGGCAATCAGTTTGAGCAGTATCAGGCGCTCGGACGCGAGGCGTTGCAGGAGGCGTTCGCGTGGCAGGCGGCGGCGGGTGTGGAGAAGAAATTGCACTACGAGGCGGAGACGACGACCCCGATCGTCACCAAGTTTGTGGCCTATCAAATCGATGCTCGGGAGCGGGCGCAGCGCTGGGTGAAGGCCGTGGAGGAAGCTGCGGCGCGGCCGGAGAACAGCGCGATCGTCGCCCAACTCAAAGCAGCCTCGAAGAGCGATTCCATCTTCCGTCGCTCGTGGGAAAAGATTCCCGGCGCGCCGTCGCCGAGGTCGTTTGGCTTCGACAAGAAGGGCGAGAACGATGCCGACTTGGCCAACGATTCGTTGGGGGCTGGCTGGCTGAAGTATCATCAGTATTACCTCCAGCAGCCCGCCGTGGATAAGGGAGCTTACCTCGGCACCCAGACGCGGCATCCCGCCGAGCTGAACGTGAACTACATCGAGCTGCTCGTGCCGTTCGATTGGCCGGTGGGCGACTATGTCGTGCGGATTCGTGCGGCGGCGGCGAAGGATTCTCCGCCCGAACGGCGCTTTCTGGATTTCGGCATCCACGCCCGGACCGGGCGAGTCATGGCCACGCGTGAAATCACGGGCACGCTGGAGGCCCCGCAGGTGATCGAGATTCCGCTGACGTTGACCCGGGGCAACGCGGAGCGGGAAAACCGCACACTGTTCATTCGCGAGAAGGGCAGTTGGGACACGAATGATGAGGGCGGGCGCAAACGGGCGGAGGCGGTGAAGCGCAACGGCATCGGCCCGGAGGTGGCGCTGTGGGTGGACTGGATCGAAGTCGAACGGAAGCCGAACGTGGCCAAGCCCAAGCCGCCGGGCATCGCCGCGCTTGTCATCCCGCTGGATGACAAATCGCCGACGCCTTCCACAACTGAACTGCGCGCGGCACTGGAGCGGTTTACCACGGAGGCCTTCCGCGGCTCGGCACCACCTGAGGGCTATGTCACTCGCTTGCTAAGTCTCTACGAGGTGCGGCGGAAGGCGGGTGATAAACCCAGCGCGGCACTGCGGGAGACGCTGTCAGTTGTGCTCACCTCGCCGATGTTTCTCTACCTCGCGGAGCCAGCGCCCGACGGCAAGCGCAGACCGTTGACAGGTGCGGAGCTGGCCACGCGGCTCGCGTATTTCCTGTGGGCCGCTCCGCCTGACGCGACGTTGCGTGAGTTGGCCCAGCGCGGTGATTTGATGAAGCCCGAGGTGCTCGCCAAACAGACGGAACGGCTGCTCGATGACCCGCGCTCCGAGGGCTTCATCGGTGCCTTCATCCAGCAATGGCTTGGGCTAGAGCGCATCGACTTCTTCCAGATCAATCGCGCGCTGTATCCGCGCTTTGACGACGGCACGAAGGTCGCGGCCAAGGGCGAAATTTATGAAACCATCGAGCATCAGTTGCGGCACAACGCGAGCTTGCGCGACCTCCTGAAGTCCGACTACGTGGTGATCAATCGTGTGCTCGCGCACTACTACGGCCTCGCGGGCGTGCAGGGCGATGGCTACGAAAAGGTGTCGCTGCCCAAAGACTCGCCGCGCGGTGGTTTGCTCGGCATGGCGGCCATCCACTTCATGGGTGGGAACGGTGAGCACACCAGCCCGGTCGAGCGCGGTGCCTGGGTGCTGCGCAAGCTGCTCCACGATCCGCCGCCGCCGGCGCCCGCGAATGTGCCGGCCATCACGCGCCTTGCCGGCAAGGTGCTCACCACCCATGAACGCCTGTTGGCCCATCAGGAAGACCCGCAATGCGCGAGCTGTCATCGCAAGATTGACCCCATCGGTTTTGGCCTGGAGAACTTCGACGCGGCAGGCCAATGGCGCACGGTGGACAGTTACCAAGCCACCGACGCGAAGGGGAAGCCCGACCCAAAATCGAAGAAGACGTGGACCATCGAAGCTGCCGCCGCCTTCCACAAAGGCCCCGCGTTCAAAGACTATTTCGGCCTGCGCGACATCATCGCTTCTAAGTCCGACGCCTTCGCGCGCGGCTTCAGCGAGGCGCTCATCGAATATGCCCTCGGCAGACCGGTGGGCTTCCGCGACGAACCGCTCGTCGCGGATATGCTGCGGCAAGCGGGCAAGAAAGACCTCGCCCTGCGCGAGTTCATCCACGCGCTGGTCAGCAGCCAAGAATTTCACACGAAGTAATCCACCAGCGCCCAGCTCATGAAGACCCACTCCACCCGCCGCCGCTTCCTCCGCTCTAGCACCGCGCTCATCGCGCTGCCGGCACTTGAATCCCTGGGCTTCCGCCGCTTTGCCTCCGCTGCGGCTCCGGTCACTCCGCCGAAGCGGCTTATCTTCCTCGGCTTCGGCTGGGGCATCACCAACGAGACGTGGTTTCCCGACATCAAACAGCCGGGCACCGATTACGCCCTGCCGCCGGGCCTCAAGCCGCTCGCACGGCACAAAGCGGACTTCAGCGTCGTGCAGGGGTTGTGGAACAAATACAGCAACGAAGGCCACTGGGGCAGCACCATGTGGCTCACGGGCGCGAATCGTTATGCGCAAGCCGGGCAGAGTTTTCACAACAGCATCTCGGTGGACCAAGTCGTGGCCGCGAAGTTCGGCCTGCATACGCGCTTCGCCTCGCTGCAACTCAATGGCAGCGAAGGTGGGGACATGTCCGGTCACGGCCCCGGACTCTCTATGGCGTGGGATGTCAGTGGCAAACCCATCGGGGGACACAAAGGCCCCGTGGAGGCTTTTCATCGGCTCTTCTCCAAGGACACCACGCCCATCGAACAGCAGAACGCCATGCTCGCCCAGAAGCGCAGCGTGCTGGATACCGTGCGCGACAACGCCAATGCCTTGAAGCGCGGCCTCGGCAAAACCGATACCGCCAAGCTCGACGAATACTTCCAAGGCATCCGCGACATCGAGACGCGCCTGAGCAAGGACGAACAATGGATCGGCGTGCCGCAGCCCAAGGCGCCGCTCGCCGAGCCGCCGCCGGGCCTTGCAGGGCGCGAGGAAATCAAGCTGATGTATGACCTCATCCTCGCGGCCATCCAGACCGACAGCACCCGCGTGCTCACCTACCGGCAGCCGGTGAACACCTTGCTCACCAGCCTCGGCATCAAGGTCCACCCGCACGACATGAGCCATTACCACTCCACCCTTGGAGAAAAGCAGGAGGCCTCCCAGCAGCGCGATCTCGCCCAGAGCGATCTGCTCGCCGGCCTCATCGACAAGCTCAAGGCCACCAAGGAATCCGACGGCACCCGCCTCTTCGATCACGTCGCCCTCGCCTACGGGAGCAACATCCGCACGGAGCACAATCTGGACAACTGCCCGACGCTCCTCACGGGCGGAGGCGCCGGGATTAAGCTCGGGCACAACCTCGTCGTGTCGAAAGACACCCCGCTGTGCAACGCCTGGCTCACCCTGCTCCACGGCCTCGGCATCCCAGCCGAGCGCCACGGCGACAGCAGTGGCGTGATCAAGGAACTGGTCGCATGAAACGAGCCAAGCTGGGTTTTCGTTCCTGCACCATCGACGGCCTGATTCAGGTGCCGCAAAAAGTGCGACAAACGGGAGTTCCGGGCGGCGGAGGATTTAGCAGGGCATCAGGCTGGTTGGCTTCCTCGTAGGGTCTGGCCAGCGCGGCGAGCAGGCGGTCCAGCGGCGCGAGCTCGTTTGCTGCGGCGGCGGCGAGCGCGGCTTCCACTTCGTGGTTCCGGGGAATCACCGCCGGGTTGTGGGTGTTCATGTGCCGGGCCACTTCCGGCCACGGCTGCGGTTGCCGGGCGAGGCGCTCAGTCCAGCGCTGGTGCCAGACAACCAATGTGGCCTCCTCCAATTGCGCGTTGGGCTTCAGGTTCCGAAACGTGTGGGTGTAGTCGGCGCGGGTCTCGTGCATCCAGCGGAGCAGGTGCTCGGCGAGGCCCGCGTCTTCCGGTTCGGCGGTGAAGAGGCCGAGCTTGGCACGCAGGGCGGCGAGCCAGTGGTGCTGGAAACGCGTGGAGCAGGATTCGAGGGCCTCGTTGGCGAGGGTCAGGGCCGTGTCCGGTTCCGGGTGCAGCAGCGGCAGCAAGGCCTCGGCGAGACGCGCCAGATTCCACGCGGCAATTTGGGCTTGCTGCCCGAACGCGTAGCGACCGTGGTGATCAATGGAGCTGAACACGGCCGCCGGATCGTAGGCGTTGATGAAGGCGCAGGGACCGTAGTCGATGGTTTCGCCCGAGAGCGCCATGTTGTCGGTGTTCATCACCCCGTGCACGAAACCAACGCGCATCCAGTGGGCGATGAGGGTGGCCTGCCGTTCGATCACTTCCTCCAGCAGTCCGAGCACCGGATTCTCCGACTCCACCCGCTCCGGGAAGTGGCGTCGGAGGGTGTGGTCGGCGAGCGCCCGCAGACTGTCAGTGTCACCGAGCGCGGCAAAGTATGCGAAGGTGCCCACGCGGATGTGGCTCGCGGCGACGCGGGTGAGCACGGCCCCAGGCAGGGGTTGGCCGCGAAAGACTGGCTCGCCGGTGCTGGCCACAGCGAGGCTGCGGGTGGTCGAGATGCCTAGGCCGTGCATGGCCTCGCTGATGAGGTATTCGCGCAGCATGGGGCCGAGAGCAGCGCGTCCGTCGCCGCCTCGCGAATAAGGCGTGCGACCGGCCCCCTTCAACTGGATGTCGAAGCGTTGCCCCGTCGGAGTGAGGTGTTCGCCCAGCAGGATGGCGCGTCCGTCGCCCAACCGCGCGAGGTTCCCGAACTGGTGGCCGGCGTAGGCCTGGGCGATCGGCTCGGCACCGGGGAGAATTTGGTTGCCGGTGAAGTAGGCAGCCGCGTCGGGGCCGACCAGCGTTGCAGGGTCGAGCCCGAGCGATAGCGCCAGCGGCCGGTTGAGGTGAACGAGGCGCGGTTCGGCGACCCGCGTGGGGTTCACCCGGGAGTGGAACGATTCCGGCAACCGGGCGTAGGAATTGTCGAAGCGCCAGCCGGCGTGGCGGGCGGCTGGTTCAGAGGACTTGGGCATGGAGCAGTGTGCGGGCGTGAAAGAGGGAAGTTCGGGAACGGGTTGCCAGACTGCCGCGCTCCATGGTTCATGCGGCGGAGTTCGGGATGATGATCAAAGGCTCGTTACACGACAGGCATCCAAGTCATTGGCACGTTCAAAGCATGTCGCCTTGGCTGCGCGCTGGATATGTTTTTGACGCATGATTACGCGCTCCTCGTTTCGCGGCTGGCCCGGATTCATCACCGGCCTGGCGCTCGCGCTCCAGGCCACGGCCGCCGAACTCCCCGTCGTCGCGCCGGAAACCAGCCCGACCTTCTCGTCGTCACCATGGAGCAAAAGCTGCCTTACTCCTTCAAGTTGGAAGGGGCGGTGAAGGGACTGATTTACGAAGCGGTCACGGACTGACGCCATCGGCGCGGGCGCGGACGGCAGGAACAATTCGCAAACGTCCGTGTAGCGCTGCGGATTCAGCTTCCCGCTAGCAGCCTGTCGGACTTAAAAATCGGCCCCCTTGAGTGGAACTTTCAAC